>JAUUZV010000093.1 GCA_030592085.1 Clostridia bacterium
ATTTCTACCTTCAATAATTACTTTTATAACATCATTATCAATATCAAATGGTACTTCTGGAATTAAAATAGCATCAGCTCCACCTGCTATTCCATTATTTAAAGCTATATATCCAGCATTTCTGCCCATTACTTCAACAACTGAACAACGTTCATGTGAATATGCAGTATCTCTTATTTTATCAATTGCATCTTGTACAGTATTTAAAGCTGTATCAAATCCTATTGTATAATCTGTACAACCAATATCATTATCTATTGTTCCAGGTAAACATATAACCGGTAAACCTTCATTTGATAAATCTAGAGCACCACGATATGATCCATCCCCACCAATTATAATAATAACATCTATCCCAAAAACTTTACAAATTGATCGAGCTAAATCTCTTGTTTCTTTCTGTAAAAACTCTGGACACCTAGAAGTTTTTAATTGAGTACCACCTTTTTGTAAAATTCCAGATACATCTCTTGCTTCAAGTTTTTCAATCTCACCTGAAACCAATCCATCATAACCACGATAAATTCCATACATTTCATAACCGTAATGAATCCCTGTTCTAACAATAGATCTAATAGCTGCATTCATTCCTGGTGCATCTCCACCACTAGTTAAAATACCAATTTTTTTTATTTTTTTCATTTTTCCCTCAGTTATATTATAAATTTAATTATCATTACCAGACTGTGCTGATCCTTCTGCTGTTATAATACTTGCCTTACCTTTAATTTTAATTGCTGATGTAAATTCAGTAAATTGGCAAATAAGCACTTCACCTTTATCCATTTTTTCTATATGATGAAATTTAGTATTTTCACCTCTAGTTAATCCAATAATACTAACACCATTTTCTAATGCTTTAATAATAATATTACCAGTATTATAATTTATCTCTTTCATAGTTCACCTTCCTATTATGAATATATTATATTAAGACTTAAAAATCAATAATTTTTAATAACTACATGATCTTTACCAAATTCAGTTGCTAATAATTGATACGTCTCTTCATTTAAAAGAAAATTCATACGTTCTGGTACAGATTGTGTAATTTTTTTACCTTCAATGGTTTTTCTTATATAAACTGGTGTTTGTCCATGAAAATATTGAAGGAAATTATATAGTTTATTCTCATTAATCATATCACCATTAATATATATTTTTTTATTTTGGTAATTAATAACATTGACAGAATTCTTATTTAATGGTGTAATCTTTTGACATATAATTTTAATCTCTTCTTCTTCACGTAAACTTAATTTACCTTCAATTAAAACTTTACTTTCATCCTTTATTAATAACAAATTATTTTCAAGTGTTTTAGGAAATACAATTATTTCAAGTGTACCATATAAATCTTCTATTTCAATAAAAGCCATCATAGCGTTATTTCTTGTTAATTTTTTACTAATTGTTGAAATAATCCCTGCGACTATAACACTTTTCCCATCATAATATCTGTTACTATCAAATTCTTCGCCTACTATTTTTTCATTACTATTAAAAGTAACTTTTTTCTCAATTAACGATTTATATTCTTGTAAAGGGTTTCCAGATACATATAATCCTAACATTTCTTTTTCCATTGATAGTATCATTGGTATTTCAAATTCGTCCATATTAGGAAATGCGAAAGTTAAATTTTGTTTATTTCCTGCCTCAAATAATGAAACTTGTCCTTTAATATTTCTTTTTTCTTGATTATTTATAGAATCTAAAATTTTCTCAAAAGATGCAATTAATTGTCGCTTATTTTCTTTAAATTCACTAAAGCAACCTGATTTAATCATGCTTTCAACACACTTTTTATTAACATCAACTTTTGCTGCACGTTCGCAGAAGTCCATAAAATCAAGATAATTCCCGTTTAACTTACGTTCATTATATATAGCTTTTGCCACTTTAGATCCTACATTTTTAATTGCAGATAAACCAAACCGAATATCATTACCTTCAACTGAAAAACGAGAAAAGCTTTTATTAACTGCAGGAGGTAAAACTTTTATTGCCATTTTTTCGCATTCTCTAATATATAGTGAAACTTTTTCTTTATGATTAACAAAACTATTTAATGATGATGCCATAAAAAGCACTGGATAATAATTTTTCAAATAAGCTGTTTGATATGCAATAACTGCATAAGCTGCTGCGTGACTTTTGTTAAAAGCATAACTTGCAAAATCCATCATTTCATCAAAAATAACATTAGCTGTTTCTTCACTAATACCTTTTTCGATAGCACCTTTTATAAAAATTATACGTTCAGCATCCATTACAGCATATTTTTTCTTAGACATAGCTCGTCTAACTATATCAGCATGAGCCATGGTATATCCTGCTAAATCACGTACTATTCTAATAACTTGCTCTTGATATACCATACAGCCATAAGTAACTTCTAAAATCGGTTTAAGGGAATCATGGTGATATGAAATTTCACCTTTTGATATTTTATTTGCTAAATATCTTGGAATTTGATCCATTGGGCCAGGTCGATATAATGAAATGCCTGCTATAATATCCTCTAAATCAGTTGGATTTAATTCTTTCATAAACGATGTCATTCCAGCACTCTCTAATTGAAATACTCCTGTAGTCTCCCCTCTTCCAATTAATGCAAAAACAGCTTTATCATTATATTCCATATTATATAAATCAATATCCTTATTATATATATCGCTAACTAATTGAACACAATCACGCATAACAGTTAAAGTACGAAGACCTAAAAAATCCATTTTTAAAATTCCTAGTTTTTCTAATGTTTCCATTGGAAATTGAGTTACTATATTTTCATCATTTAATTGAACTGGTACATATTCATTAACACTTTTCTTAGTTATTACTACACCTGCTGCATGAGTTGATGAATGTCTTGATATTCCTTCTAATAACCTAGAAGTATCAATAAGATTACTAATTCTTTCATCTTTATCATATGCATTTTGTAATTCACGATTTACATTTAAAGCTTCTTCAATATTAATACCAAGTGTAAATGGTATCATTTTAGCAATTTGATCTGTTTCAGCATATGATAAGTTTAATGCTCTACCTACATCTCTAATAGAACCTCTTGCACCCATTGTACCAAATGTAATTATTTGGCATACTTTATCTTCTCCATATTTATTAATTACATAATCAATTACACGTTGTCTATTTTCATAACAAAAATCAATGTCTATATCAGGCATTGAAACTCGTTCACTATTTAAAAATCTTTCAAAGAGTAAATCATATTTTATTGGATCAATATTTGTAATTCCCAGTGCATATGAAACAATACTCCCAGCAGCAGAACCTCTACCAGGACCTACCATAATATCATTACTTTTTGCATATTCAATAAAATCATGAACAATTAAAAAATAATCAATATATCCTAAATTGCTTATAATACGTAATTCATCATTAGCTCTATCTTTATGTACATTAGTAATATTGTCCTTATATCTTTCTATAAGACCATTATCTACTAGTTCTCTTAAATATTTTTCATGGTCTTCTTCTCCATCTATTACAAATTCAGGTAATTGTAATTGATCAAATTCAAAAGAAACGTTACACATATCTGCAATTTTACATGTATTTGCCATGGCTTCTTCTGCATCAGGAAATGCTTTTCTCATTTCATCTTCAGTTTTTACATAGAATTCAGATGAAGGAAAAGACATTCTATCTTCATCATCAACTTTTTTTCCTGTTTGTATACAAAGTAAAACATCATGTACACTAGAATCTTTTTTGTCTAAATAATGTGCATCATTTGTTATTACTAATGGAATATCTGTTTCTTTTGATAATTTAATAAGCTGTTGATTTACAAGGTTTTGTTCTTCTACACCATTACTTTGCATTTCTAAATAAAAATGATCTTTTCCATATATATTATTTAATTTTATAGCAATTTTTTTTGCACCTTCATAATCATTATTCATTAAATGTGTTGGTATGTCTCCTGCAAGACAAGCACTTAAACAAATAAGTCCTTCAGAATATTTCTCTAATAATTCATAATCAACTCTTGGTTTATAGTAGAATCCCTCTGTAAAGGCATATGACACTACTTTCACTAAGTTATGATAACCAATATTATTCTTAGCTAATAAGATAAGGTGGCCTGAATCAGCGTCAAGTCGAGTCTCTTTATCAAAACGACTTCTTTTTGCTGTATATACTTCACATCCAATGATTGGTTTAATATTATGTTTTAAAGCTTCATTATAAAAATCAATAACACCATACATAACACCATGATCTGTAATCGCTACTGATTTCATACCTGATTTTTTTATTTTTTCCATTAGTTTATTAATTCTAATTGCCCCATCTAATAAGCTAAATTCAGTATGAAGATGTAAGTGTACAAAATTACTCATAAAAGAATTATACCATAATTCAAGGAAATTATTAAAATTGAAAGTGTTGTTTTTTTATGATATTATTTATTAGAAAAAGAGGTTATTGTATGCAGTTGGATTTTAGAACTCATAAAAAAAGCAAATCTTTTCCTTACCTATTATTTGGATGGCTTTTTATATTATCTTTAATAGGTGTTTTTATTTATTTAACTATATACGATGTTTCACTAAAGGGGATTTTATTACAATCAATTAATGTTAAGTATTTAAATATATACTATTTTACTTCTATTATATTACATGCACTTTTTTCGATTTTTTCTATAGGTATTATTAAGCAACTTCGTACCAATATAAAATATATTTTATATTTCGCATTATTTTTATTTTTTATATGTGGAATTATTTCTGGGTATTTATATAACACTAGTTTAATTTTTATGTTACAAAAATATTGTTATATTTCATCATTTATGTTTTTTGTAATTTATTTAATAACATTTATATTTCAAAACACATCTTTTTCTAGATATATTAGTAAAATAGTATTTATTTTATCTATTTCACCTATTATTCCTTTACTTATAATGAATTACATTGTTTTAACAGGTGGTTTAATAACAGATATGAATTTCATAAATGCATATTATATTTATTTTGCAACATTAGTTCTTTATGTAATTAGTAATAGTATTTATCTATTAGCTATTACAAGAAGGGTTTAATTTATGAAATCGACAAATGACTGTATTTATTGCTATTTAAAACAAGCAATAAATTGTATGGATAATGCAAAAGTAAAACAAGAAAAACAAACTAGTGTTTTGTATGAGTTAATGGATTTAATTAAAACTTTTGATGTTAATCAATCACCTAGTTACAATTCAACAATTAGTATTTTGAAAACTTATGAACTTATTAATTCATCCGATCCATTTATTGAAGAGAAGATTAATTCAAATATAGAAGCTAAAAAATATTTACCTATAATACATGACGCATTATTAAATAGTAAAGATAAACTACGAACTGCGTTACATGCATCAAGTGCAGGAAATATGATTGATATGGGTATCTTTAAAAATTATGATATTAAAAAAATATTAATTGATACCTTAGAAAGTGATTTTTCCGTTGATCACTATTCATTTTTTAATAAAAAATTAGAAAAAACTAAAAAGATATTAATTTTAGGTGATAATTGTGGTGAAATTATATTTGATGAACCAATAACAAACATTTTAAATCAAATGAATAAACAGGTATATTATGCTGTTAAATCAGGTCCTATTTTAAATGATGCTCTTTATTCTGATGCGCTTGTTGCTAATATTGATAAAAGTGCAACTATTATTGAAACAGGTTCAAATGATTTAGGAGTGAATTTTAAAAATGCAAGTAATAAATTTAAAAAGATATTTAAAGAAAGTGATTTAATAATTTCTAAAGGACAAGCTAATTTTGAATCACTTGATGAATATGAAGCTGGATTTGAAAAAATCTTCTTCTTGTTAAAAGTTAAATGTGAAAAAGTTGCTGATGTTATACCTAATTCATCTTTGGGAGATGCTGTATTTTTCACTAGAATGAGGGAAAACTAATGTCATTGATTTGGTTATTCATTTTATTTACTTTTGGATTAGTACTTATTATATTTGGTAGTGATTGGTTTGTAGATGCTACAATTTGGTTTGCAAAAGTTGTAAGAATACCAGATATAATTATTGGTGCAACGCTAGTAAGTTTATGTACAACCTTACCTGAATTATTAGTTTCTTCTGGTTCTGCAATGGCAGGTGATACTTCAATGGCTTTAGGTAACGCAATAGGTTCAGTTGCATGTAATACCTCGTTAATACTTGGAATAGCCGTTATTGCAAGCACCCCATTACTAGTTCATAAAAAAGCATTGCTTTTTAAATCAATTACAATTTCATCTTTATTACTTATTGTTTATGTTATTGGTTTATTTACAGGTTTTGTCCCTCAATGGATGGGAATTTTATTATTATTATTAACAATAATCTTTGTTCATTATAATTACATAGAGGCAAAAAAACATAGACTACTTACAAAAAGAGATGAATCTATCGATCACAGCAAAAAGGCATGGCTAAAAAATGTTCCTCTTTTTATTGTAGGTTTAGTTGCTACTATAATTGGGGCGCGAATGATGGTTACTTATGGATTACAAATTGCGTATCGTCTTGAAGTTCCATCAATAATTATTGGTGTAACTATGACTGCATTAGGAACTTCATTACCTGAATTAGTAACAAGTATAACTGCCATTAGGAAAAAAGCCGCAGCTTTATCTATTGGAAATATTTTTGGCGCTAATATATTAAACATGACATTAGTTTTAGGGACTACTACTTTAATTAAACCTATTTCAATGACTAGCGATATAATTACAATTCACTTACCTATAATTATTTCTATCACTTTAATTGCCACTCTATTTACAATTTTCAGTAAAAAAAGATACCCACGTATAATGGGTATCATATTATTGACTTGTTATATTGGATATATGGCATTGTCAGCTATTATAGCTTCTTAACAATTTTCACAGGACACCCAACTGCAATACAATCACTAGGTAAATCTTTTAATACTAAAGAATCAGCACCAATTACAACATTATCACCTATTGTTATGTTACCTAATACTTTAGAGCCAGCATAAATCATAACATTATTTCCTAATGTTGGATGTCTTTTCCCAAGTTCAGTCCCTTTACCACCCAATGTTGTTCCATGATACATTAAACAATCATCACCAATTATTGATGTTTCACCAATAACTACTCCCATTCCATGATCAATTACTAAACGTTTTCCAATAGTAGCTCCTGGATGTATTTCAATACCAGTCCAAAATCTAATATGCATTGATATAATTCTTGCTAATAATTTAGCTTTTAATTTAGTATGTAAAAAATGTGCTAAACGATGCCACATAACAGCATGAAATCCTGGGTAACATAAAAATATTTCCAAATTATTTCTAGCAGCTGGATCTGTATGCTTATATGCTTGCATATCTTCTCTAAAATTAGTAAAAATTTTCATTAAATAGTTTCCTCATAAATTCCTAGTGATAAATATCTTTCACCTGTATCAGGTATAATAAATACAATATTTTTCCCTGTCACTAATTTATCTATTTCTAAAGCTGCACTTAATGCAGCTCCTGATGATAAACCTGCAATAAGACCTTCTTCTTTACAAAGTAATTGAGTTAATTTATAAGCTTTTTCAGTTTTTACTTTTATAATTTGATCAATAAGTTTCACATCAAGAATTTCAGGTATAAATCCAGCACCTATCCCTTGAATTCCATGTTTACCTTTTTTCTCTCCAGATATTACAGCGGATTCTAAAGGTTCAACAGCAACAATAGTAGTTTTATAGTCTTGTTCGCTAAAATATCTACCACAACCTGTTATAGTGCCACCTGAACCTACAGCAGAAACAAAATAATCTACTTTTCCATCTAAATCATCATATATTTCTTTAGCAGTTGTTTCGTAATGAGCTAATGGATTGTTTTCATTATAAAATTGGTTGATATATATACTGTTATTTATATCTTCATTTAATTGTTTTGCTTTTTTTATAGCGCCAACCATTCCTTCTTCTTTTTTAGTTAATATAAGCTTTGCACCTAATGCACTTAGAAGTGTAATTCGTTCTTTAGAAAGGTTTTCAGGTAAAACAATAATTAATTCATATTCATATTTTTTACATGCAATTGCTAATCCAATCCCAGTATTACCACTTGTAGCTTCAATAACTGTTCCACCCTTTTTAAGTTTAGCATTTTTAAGCATTGCTAATGCTGGTCTATCTTTTACAGATGAACCAGGATTAGCAAATTCTAATTTTGCAAATATATTATTATTTAATTTAAGTTTTTTCTCAATTTGATGTAACTGTAATAAAGGAGTATTACCAATCATTTCAGTTATATTATGTAATAACATAGTATAATCTCTTTTCTTTTAATATAAACCTAATGGTCTTTTTAGTATTCTACCCTTTTTAAAGTAATTTTAAAAATTAATTTATTAAATTATATTAAGTATTATTTATTCAAACATCATACATTCTATATATTGATCAGTAAATGATGGATCTGAACTTAACTCAATATATTCAATCTCTTTACTTATTTTCTCAATTTTTTTCATTTTTGATGATGACAACATACATAAAATAGCACCTGTACCTGCAGTATTTCCAGAAGGTATAACTTTTTCTTGTAATTCTTTAGGTATTAGTCCAATAGTTACTGCACTATCAACATTTATATAATTACCAAATCCACCTGCTAGATATAAATAATCTATATCACTAAAAGAAATTTCATATCTTTTAATTAATGTTAATACTCCTGCTGCAAATGATGCTTTTGCATTTTGTATTTCTCTAATATCTTTTTGTGTAATATATATTCCGTCACAAATCTTAAATGCTACCATATTATCAAATTCAGTCATTTTACTAGCTAGATTTGAGTGTACATCAAGTTCATCTTCATCATAAAAACGTCCAGTTTCATCTACAATATCACTTTTTAGTAAAGCAGCTACTATCATTACAATTCCAGACCCACAAATTCCTATAGGAGGTTTATCATCAATTGTTGTCATTACAAGTTCATTGTCAATAATATCGAATGTATCAATTGCACCAGATATTCCACCTGTTCCAAAACGAATGTTTGCGCCTTCAAATGCAGGACCTGCAGCTGTTGAACAAGAAATCATCTTCTTTTTATTCCCTAAAACTATTTCTCCATTAGTACCTATATCTAATAATAATG
>JAUUZV010000052.1 GCA_030592085.1 Clostridia bacterium
ATCACTGGCAAATGTCATACTACTCTGGTATGAATGGATGTTTTTCGCGACTTGGTACAAAAATATTTTTAAAAAAAGTAAGTAAAATAAAACCTGATATTATACATATACATAATTTGCATAATAGTTTTATTAATATTAAGATGCTATTTGATTACTTTAAAAAAACTAAGATACCAATTGTATGGACAACTTCATGATTGCTATGCAATAACAGGAAAATGCTTATATTTTTCAGTGGTTAATTGCGATAAATGGAAAACAGGATGTTATGCTTGTCCTCAATATAAGGAATATCCGGGTACATTGATTGATAGAACTAAAAAATTGTATAATCTTAAGAAAAAATGGTTTACAGGACTTACCAATATTATAGTAGTTACTCCCTCTAAGTGGTTAGCTGATATTACACGCCAATCATATTTAAAGGAGTACCCTATTAAAGTTATTAACAATGGAATAAATTTAAATATTTTCAAGCCAACAAAAAGCGATTTTATATTTAAACATCATTTGCAAAATAAAAAAATAATTCTTGGAGTTGCTTATCCTTGGAGTAAATGGAAAGGGTTTGATATTTTTATACAACTTTCAAAAATACTAGATAAATCATATATTATTGTTATTGTAGGACTACAGGAAGAAACAATTAAAAGCCTTCCTAAAAATATTATTGGAATTAAAAAAACAGATAATCAGGTTGAATTAGCTAAAATATATACAGCAGCAGACATATTTCTAAATCCAAGTTATGTAGAAACATTTGGAATGGTAACAATAGAAGCACTTGCCTGTGGTACACCTATTATTGTGTCAAATAAAACAGCAATTCCAGAAGTAGTTTCAAAGGAGTGCGGTGTGATTGTAAAAGAATATAATGTGGAAAATTTTCATGAAGCTATCATTAATTTTTCTAATAGTTACACAGAAAAAGAATGTGTAGAGTATGCTTCAAGTTATGGAACTAATATGAAATTTCAAAATTACTATAATTTATATGATAGACTATATATGAAAAGTTAAAGGAAGTGTGACACCTATGAAAAAAAGGAAATTGACATATGCAAACATTGAAGTATCCACTTTAGGATTTGGTGCCATGAGGTTACCAATAATTAATGGTGATTATAGTTTAATCGATGAAACTAAAGCAACTAAAATGATTAGACATGCCATTGATAATGGTATTAATTATATTGATACTGCATATCCTTATCATGGTGGGAACAGCGAAATATTAATCGGAAAAGTGTTGAAAAACGGGTATCGGGAAAAAGTGTATTTGACGACAAAGTTACCATGCGGGAATATTAAATGCTATGATGACTTTTCTAAAATTTTTAATGAACAATTAAAAAAATTAGATGTAAAATATTTAGATATTTACTTGTTACATGCCATGAATAAAAAATCATGGAGTAAAGTACACAAATTAGGAGTACTTGACTTTCTAGATAATTTAAAAGAACAAGGGAAAATTAATCAAGTTGGATTTTCTTTTCATGACAATTATGAAGTGTTTATAGAAATTATAGATAGTTATGATTGGGATGTATGTCAAATTCAATTTAATTACTTTGATAGTGAAGCTGAAAATATGCTTAACTATGCTACTGATAAAGGTGTTGACGTTATTGTAATGGAACCGCTAAGAGGTGGAGCACTTGTTAATGATTTACCTGAAGAAATTACTACATTATTTAATAATGCTACTACTAAAAGAAGTCCTGCAGAGTGGGGGTTTCGCTGGTTATATAATAATGAGAAAGTAAAACTTATATTAAGTGGTATGAGTACAATGGAACAAGTGAAAGAAAATCTAAAAACTTTTGATAACGCAGTGGCTAATTCTATGACAAAAGAAGAGAAAATTATGATGAAAGAAGTGACACAAGTTTTTAAAGATAAAATATTAGTTCCTTGTACCTCTTGTCAATATTGTATGCCATGTTCGTATGGAGTAAATATACCTTTAATGTTTACAACATATAATAATTATTCAATGTTTGGGAAAAGTGATAAATATAAAAAGCAATATCAAGCATGGGAGAAAAGAGAAGAAAATAGATTTACAGCAGATGTTTGTGTTGGATGTAGAGAGTGTGAAGAAAAATGTCCACAGAATATTATTATTTCTGAAAGGATGTTAGATGTTGTTAAAGATTTAGGATGAATTTTAAAATATTAATTAGAAAAAGCGATGAATGTTTTTTATTCATCGCTTTTTTATTAAACTATTTTAAGTAGTTAATTTAATATTTCTAGTTCTTGTTCTTCTAAGAACTGACTAGTATATAACTTGTAGTAATGACCTTCATTTGCAATCAATTCATTATGGGTTCCTTCTTCAATTACATTACCCTTGTCAAGGACAAGAATACGATCGGCTTGTCTAATTGTTGATAGACGATGTGCAATAATAAATGAAGTTCTACCTTTTATAACTTGTCCGATTGCCAGTTGAATAGCTTTTTCTGTATGTGTATCAACAGACGATGTAGCCTCATCTAAAATGAATATAGAAGGGTTGGCAATAATTGCTCTAGCTATACAAATTAACTGCTTCTGGCCAGTAGAAAGTCCACCACCACCTTTTGAGATAGTATGGCCATATCCTTTTTCAAAGTTCATAATAAAGTCATGAGCTTCAGCTAATTTAGCAGCATGCTCAATTTCTTCTTGTGTTGCCTGTAAATTACCATAAGTAATGTTATCTTTTATAGTTCCACTAAAAAGATGAGGAGTCTGTAACATATAACCTAAGTTTCCTTGTACATGCATCAATGGAATATCTTGATAATTAATTCCATCAATTAAAATTTCTCCTGATGTTGGTTGGTAGAACCTACAAGCCAAATTAACAATTGTTGTTTTACCAGAGCCTGTTTCACCAACAATAGCAATGGACTGTCCTCTTTCTACCTTAAGATTAAAGTTATTTAAAACTTGCTCACCTTTTGTATAGGTAAAAGATACATTTCTAAATTCAATATTTCCTTGTAACTTAGGAACATTATCACTAGCTTTAACTAAACCATACTGCTTAAGCACCTCATCATGATCAAAAATATCAACATTTGCATCTAGTAATGTAAATACTCTCTCTCCAGCTGCTTGAGCCATTTGAAAATTAGCAAAAATCCTTGCTAAATCATTTATTGGAAAGAAAAACAACTGAGTATACGAAATAAATGCGGATAAAGTACCAATAGTAACTATTCCACCAAATACCATAACTCCACCTGTCCACAATGCTAACGAAGTACCCAAGATACCAAGAGCTGAGACAATGGGGAAAAACAATGCAGACAATACAGCAATCTTTATGGCAGCTGATTTAAACTTTTCTGTTTTAATATCAAATTCTTCTAGGTTTTTCTTTTCTCTAACCAATGTTTTAGTAGTTGTAGCTCCTTGTATGCCTTCATTAAAGGAGGCAGTTATAGCTGAATTGTATTTTCGTGACTCTCTAGTTGATTTTAGAATTTTTTTCTGAAAATAAACTGAGACTAGTAACAATAGGGGAATAACTCCTAAAACAGCTAAAGTGATTTTTACATTTAAGAAAAACATTAAAGTGGTTACTGTCAAAATAGTAAAGAAACCCCAAAACAAATCAACTAAACCCCAAGAAATAATACCTGTTAATCTCCAAGTATCTGAGGTAACCCTAGCAATTAAACTACCTACAGTATTATTATCATAGTAGGTGAATGATAGTTTCTGAAGTTTTTCAAAAGCATCTTTACGTATACTATGAGATACTTCTAAAAAAAGTTTTTCAGCTAAGTAAATTAAAGCAAATATAGAAGAGGCCTTAATTAGTATTACTAGAAAATAGATAGCAATGAACCATTCCATGTTATCTGTAGAGCCAGATTCAATATAATTGTCAATGGCATAACGAGTTAATAATGGAGTAACAGATTCAAGTCCTGATAATATTACTAGTGAGCTAATTAGTAACAACAATACTTTCCAATGCCTAAGTATATATTTTATTACTTTTTTCCACATTTCCTTATCGAAACTTTTATTGTATTCTTGGTTTTCTTCATTCACGGGTTTCACCTCCTTTGGTGGTATCACTTTGCAGTGAACTTTGTATATCGAATACTTCCTTGTACAGCCCTTGTTCACGTATTAATTCATAATGGGTACCTTGCTGTGTAATCATTCCTTTTTCAATTACTAAAATTTTATCAGCTTGCTTTAGAGTACTTATTCTATGAGAAATAATTAGTGTTGTAGTACTATGTAAATTTTTCTTTAGTTGATCTCTAATATATGCATCTGTTTCAACATCAACAGCACTTAGCGAATCATCAAATATTAAAATGCTGTGATTATTAAGTAGTGTCCTTGCAATGGCTACACGTTGTTTTTGTCCACCCGACAAAGTTACACCTTTTTCTCCAACCATTGTGTCAAAGCCTTTGTCAAAGTGACGAATAACATTATAAATTGAGGCTACTCTACATGCACTTTCAATTTGCTCTTCAGTGGCGTTATAATTTGAAAAAGCAATATTCTCCTTTATTGTTCTAGAGAACAAGAAAGGTTCTTGTAAAACAATACCAATTTTTTTACGTAACCATTTACGATTTATATCTTTAACATTTATTCCATCTATTGTAACAGCGCCTGATTTCACATCAAATAGTCTAACAAGTAAATTGACTAAAGTAGTTTTTCCAGCACCAGTTCCTCCTAGGATAGCTATGGTCTGTCCTTTTTCTATATGAAAAGTTACATCATTTAAAACAGGTTTTCCTTCTTCATATTCAAATGAAACATGATCAAAGGATATTTCACCATTGATTTTTGGAGTTAGTCCAGATTCTAAGTCGATATCTTCTCCGATTTCATCAAAGATTTCACTAATACGATTAAGGGATACACTGGCTTTTCCCATATCAGCTAAAACACGACCTAAATTTCTAATAGGCCAAATCATATTATGCGAATAAGCCATAAAAGCTAAGAGTGTACCTATGGTTAATAATCCTTTAGTAGCCCAGACGGTTCCTAAAATTAAGATTGCACCTAACTGAACATCACATATAAAATCAGTTGCTCCCCAGTACCAAGCCATAAGTTTTGATACAACAAAGTCTGTTTCTTTAAACTTTTTAGAAGCTTTATTAAATTTATCTGTTTCGTAATCTTGTTTTGCGAATGCTCTAACAATACGCATACTGTTTAAATTTTCTTGTAATACAGTAGTCATTTTACCTTCTGCCTCATCAGTTTCCTTAAATTTAATTTTAATGAATTTAAAAAACTTAAAAGCTACAAAAACAATAATTGGTGTTACAACAAATGATACTATAGATAGATTAACATTTAATGAAAGCATAATGGCTAAAGCTGTGCTTATTAATGTTAGCGCTCTAATGATTTCCATTAATTGCTGAGATATAAATCTTCTAATTTTATCTAAATCTGAAGTGCATCGCTGAATCAAATCTCCTGTATCAACTTTTACATGGTAACTATATGATAAATATTGAATGTGATCATATAATTTATTTCTCATGTTTTTTGCAGTTCTCTCAGAAACTATAGCAATATATTTTTTTGATAAAAAGTTAAATATGCCATTAAATACTGAGATTAAAATAAGTAAACAACCTAAAATCCACAAATTATTTATTAGTACATCTCGTCCACCAATATTATTAAACATAGACAAGAAGACTCCAGTTAATGAGACAGGTTGTTTGTCTATGACTGAGTCAACAGCTAACTTAATAATCAATGGATTGATTAGTGAAGTCATGGTTGCTAAAATCATAAATAAAATAGCTATTATGTAGTTTCTTCTGTTGCCTTTTATAAAAGACAGTAGTAAATTAATTTTTTTGTGTTTCATCCAAAACCCCCTGTATTACTCTTAAGTACAGTGCCTAGAAGCTCCCTAATACGACAATAAAAAAGCCACAGGCATTTAATAAACCTGCGGCTACAATTAACGAATGTTGTTAATTAAGCAATAAAAACCGGAGGCCTATTCAAGCTGATTACTAATCCAATATATCTAGTTTTATTCATTTCATTGACCTCCTTTTCATTTTTTTATCTAATCAGAATTATACATAGGTTGTATATTATTGTCAAATTATATTTTTATAAATTTACAACAATATAATAAAATAGTATTAATGATTTTTTATAACACCATCAATTTTTAAAATATCTTCATCAATATCAATTGAAGTTAATGAGAAGTTATCTACTTGATTAAGAGTACTTTCAAGTTTATCAGATACCTCTTTCATTATACTATCAAATAAGCCAGATGGAATTGATAGTTCTTCTACAAAAGCTTCGTTAATTGTAATTTCAATATCATTACCAGCAACATGAATAATAGAAAGGTTAGTATAAATATTTTTATGGTTAACCATGCCTAATAAAAACAAAGGAATACTTTGGCTATCAAATAGTAATTGAAAATCACTAGTCAATATTGCTAAATCAATAGACTGATCATTATTAAATAAAATTTCAACATCTTCAACTGGATATTCCTCTTTTATTTGGTCTTTTATAAATTTGGTTAACTCAGCTTCTGTATAATGAACTGATATGAAAAAATTACCTTCACTTGGTATCTGTTCATTTAATTCATGTATTTTACTAATTTCAACTGTATCTAATAAATCTTTACCACTAAAATTAATAAATAATTTTGGGAAAAGCAAAAAGAATATTACAATAGATAATAATATAATCGTTACTATTAAAAATGTAGTGAGACATCCCCCTGGTTTTCTTCTTTGATTTGTCATGACTTCCTCCTAATATTATTAATAGCTTCATGAGCCATATATGAACTTCTCACTAGTGGAGAAGAAGCAACATAGGCAAATCCAGCTTCATAAGCTTTTTCTTTATACCAGACAAATTGTTCTGGTGTTATATATTCTTTAACAGTAATATGAGATTTACTTGGTGATAGATATTGGCCAATTGTTAAAAAGTCGCAACCTACTTGTCTTAAATCATCAAATACAGCTAGTATTTCATCAGGTGTTTCACCTAGGCCAACCATTAATCCAGATTTACTATAGATGTTTTGATCATATGCCTTTATGTTTAATAATACCCGTAGAGATTGCTTATAATCAGCCATTGGTCTAACAGTAGGATAAAGAGAAGGTACTGTTTCCACATTATGACTTATTACATCAGGTCTTTCTTTTACTACGTTAAGTAATGCATCATTATCACCTTTAAAATCAGGGATAAGCACTTCTATTTTTGTATCAGAGCAAATAGCTCTAATTTCTCTTATAACCTTTGCGAATTGATTACTTCCATAATCAGATAAATCATCTCTAGTAACTGAGGTAACTACCACATATTTTAAACCAAGTGCTTTTGTAGCTAGGGCTACATTAACAGGTTCGCCATTATCAACAATTTCTGGAATTCCTTTTGTGACATTACAGAAAGTACAATTCCTTGTACAATTTTTCCCTAAAATCATAAAAGTTGCAGTTAGTGAATCAAAACACTTACCTCTATTAGGACATAATGCTTCGTCACAAACTGTGTTTAAATTATATTTTCTTAAAATATCACGTACTTTTTTACTGTGATCTCCAGATGCAATTTTCACTTTTAACCATTCAGGTTTTCTATTCATTCAATATTCTCCAAAGCAATAAATTTTCCATTACAACCAAGTTCGTGACAGAAGTTTTTAGCAAAAGCTTTAAGTATAATGTCAAAATCTACTTCATTTCCTGTTAGTTGTTTAATGGATGTAACACCTCTATTAACTAAACCACAAGGAACAATCATATTAAAATAACTTAAGTCTGTATTTATATTAAAAGCCATACCATGCATTGTCACCCATTTTCTAAGAGATAGACCAATGGCTGCAATCTTATTTTTCTCTACCCAAACACCAGTATGAGTTCCATCTTCTTTGTGGGCTGATATATTATAGTATTCAGTTAATAAAGTTAAAACAGCAGACTGAAGTTTGTCAACAAATCCTCTCAAATCACGCTTATAGTTTTTTAAATCAATGATTGGATAGATTACTAATTGTCCAGGTCCATGGTAAGTAATATCACCACCACGCTCTACTTCATAAATAGGAATATTTGCTTGTTTTAATTGGTCAAGGGGTACTAATAAATTGTCATATTTGCCTCTTTTACCTAAAGTGAAAACTGGCTGATGAGTAACTAAGAGCAAACAATCGTTAATTTTCCCTGCAATTCGTTTATCTCGTAATTTTCGCTGTAAAGTAAGAATATCTTCATAGTTTGTATCTTTTAAGCAAATAATTTGTAAGGTTTGATTTAACATACTATATACTATATCAAATTTGATAAGTAAATGCTTATTTTTTTCTTAAAAATATTATGAATTATTGTTGACATATGCCCATAATGGTAGTAATATGTAAGTGGGCATATGCCCACAATGAAGGAGTAGGAAAATGAAAATTGCTATAACATCAACAGGAACAGATATTAAAAGTCTGTTAGAAAAAAAATTTGGGCGAGCAGAATTCTTTATAATTGCTGATACAGAAAGTAATGAGTATAAAGTAATTGATAATAAAGCTGCAATGGAAGCAGGAGGCGCTGGAATACAAGCTGGCCAGACAATAATAAATGAATCGGCTATAGCCCTTATTACAGGAAATGTTGGGCCTAATGCTTTAAGAGTACTAACAAGTGGAGATGTTGCTATATACCGTGGACAATCTGTTTCTATAGAAGAAAATATTACCTTATACAAAAAAGGTGAATTACAGCAGATTAATACAGCAGGTGAAGCACACTTTGGGATGAAATAATGAAAATAGCTGTGTTAAGCGGAAAAGGTGGAACAGGAAAAACCACAATCTCTGCATCCCTAGCTTATTCTCTTCGTAATTCACAATATGTTGACTGCGATGTGGAAGAACCTAACGGAAATATTTTTTTAAAAGCTTCCTTAACAGAAAGAGAAGTTGTAACAGTTCTAAATCCTGTTGTAAATGATGATTTATGTACAGGATGTGGTGCTTGCCAACAAGCGTGTCAATTTAATGCTATTGTTGTGATTAATAAAAAAGTAATGATCTTTGATAATATATGCCATAGTTGTGGAGCATGTAAAATTGCTTGTCCAACAGGTGCAATAAGCGAAGTACCCCGTGAAATAGGAGTTATTGAATCTAATTCATCAAATACTTTCATGCAAGGAAAACTTAACTTAAATGAACCACTTACAGTTCCTGTTATTTTACAACTAAAAAGGAAAATGAATAAACATGGCAATGTAATAATAGATAGCGCACCAGGCGCATCTTGTACGGTTGTATCAACTATTGAAGATAGTGATTATTGTGTTCTTGTTACAGAACCAACACCATTTGGTTTACATGATCTTAAAATAGCTATTGATTTAGTGAAACAATTAAAATTACCTTTTGGTGTAGTAATAAATAAAGCAATGGATTCAGATAAAAGTATTCAATCCTTTTGTAAAAAAGAGAATATTGATGTGCTAATGGAATTACCTTATTCAAAAGAAATTGCACAAAACTATTCAAAAGGGATTTTACCTGTTCAATATAGCAAACATTATAAAGATGAGTTTATTAAACTTTTAGCCACTATTAAAGAGAGGATAATATAATGAAACAATTTGTATTTATTAGTGGAAAAGGTGGAACAGGAAAAAGCACTGTAGTCGCATCACTTGCTAAGTATGTTAGCAATAAAGCACTAGCTGATGCAGATGTAGATGCACCTAATTTACATATTTTACTTGAACATGAAGTGGTTGAAAAAACACCATTTCAGGGAGCTAAGATTGCAAAAATTGATCAAAGTAAATGTATTCATTGCCATAAGGGTTATGAAGTTTGTAGATTTGATGCTATTAGTAAAGATGATGTTATTAATCCACTTAAATGTGAAGGCTGTGGTGCTTGCTTATTAGTTTGCCCAGTAAATGCTATTACATTACATGAGGAATTAACAGGACATGTTTACCAATCAAACCTTAATGGAGAACACTTCACCCATGCACTATTGGCCATTGGCGCTGAAGGTTCAGGAAAACTTGTAACTGAAGTAAAGAAAAAGGTAAAAGAATTAATAAATAAAGAAGACTACTTATTAGTTGATGGCTCACCTGGTATTGGATGTGTAGTGATTGCATCAATAACAGGAGCAGATGCTTGTGTCATTGTTACTGAGGCAACAAAGTCAGGGTTAAGTGATTTAAAACGAGTACAACAAGTAGCAGATCATTTTGGTATCAAAACCCTTGTTTGTATTAATAAATATGATTTAAACAATGATGTTACTAAAAGAATAGAAGAATATTGTAAAAGTCAGAATGTTGCTATCATTGGGAAAATACCTTTTGAACCGTTGATTATGAAAGCGTTACAACAATTAAAAACCCCAATGGAAGATGACAGACTAGAACATATAAAGAATGAAATTATTTCACTATGGGATAATTTAATAAAGGAGACAAAATGATGAAAATAGCTATTGCAACAGATAATAAAGTGGTTGCACCTCATTTTGGGAGGTGTCCATCATATACAGTGGTTGAAATTGTTAACAATCAAATTAAAGAAAAAAAAGTACTAGATAACCCAGGTCATGCACCAGGAGCTATACCACAATTTTTAGATCAGTTAAAAGTAAATGTACTTATTACTGGTGGAATTGGTGGGAGAGCAGAAGAGTTATTTAAACAATATAAAATAGGTGTTATATCAGGTGTTAATGGATTAGTAGAAAACGTAATAGGTGATTACCTTACTGGAGTCTTAAAAAGTGGAGACAGTTTTTGTTCCCCTGGTGGAGGCAAAGGTTACGGAATCGATAAAGAAGAATGCGATCATGATGAAAATGATCATACTCACTAAGGAGGTAGTAAAATGCCAAGAGGAAATGGAACAGGCCCAAATGGGGCTGGAAGTATGACAGGAAGGCAAATGGGATTTTGCGCAGGAAATCAAAACCCTGGATTTGCCATGGGAGGTAGAGGATTTATGAGAACTGGAAACAGAAGACGTCCGTTTTTTGGAAACCAAGCTCCTTATTATCCACAGCCTACTAAAGAGTCTCTGAAAGAAGAAATAGATTTTCTAGAAGAGCAGTTAAAGACCACTAAGGCTAGGTATACTAGCTTTAATGAGTAATATTTTCCTACAGAAGAGAGCAGGGTAACCTGCTCTTTTCATATAAATTGACATTAAAAAATATTACTGCTACTATATAAATGAGGTGTTTTATGGCTAGACCAACAAAATGGCGGAAAATTGAATATATACCTACCTCTAAGCATTTTATTCCAAA
>JAUUZV010000120.1 GCA_030592085.1 Clostridia bacterium
ACAGCACAAAAATTTGTAAATATAGATGGTTATATACCGGGTGAGTCTTGTGTTATTTTAGGTTCAGGAGATATTGGTCTAATAATGGCCAGACGACTTACATTAGAAGGTGTTAAAGTAAAAGCTGTGTGTGAATTGCAACCTTACCCAGGCGGATTAAGTCGAAATATAGAACAATGTTTAATTGATTATGATATTCCACTTATGTTATCCCACACTGTGGTAGCTATACATGGTAAAAAAAGAGTAACTGGTGTAACAATTGCAAAAGTAGATGAGCATTTTAATATTATTGAAAATAGTAAACAAAATATAACTTGCGATACCTTATTATTATCAGTTGGGTTAATTCCTGAAAATGAATTAACCAGTCAAATGGGTATAATAATGGATCAAGTGACAAGTGGAGCTATGGTTAATCAAAATCTTGAGACCTCTATTAAAGGAGTATTTGCATGTGGAAATGTACTACACGTTCACGATTTAGTAGACTATGTAACCATGGAAGGAAACAAAGCTGCAAATTTTGCAACCTCATATTTAAATAATATTAATACACCAAAGAAAAAACGAATAACAGTTGTAGCTGATAATGGCATAAGATATGTTATGCCACAATATATTGATGTAGGAGAAGAGCACGAAAAAATAACAATATATTTCAGAAGTAGGGAAATTTATAAAGAAAAAGATACCATTGTTAAATGCCAGGAAAAAATTATTAGTAGACATAAGAATCTTAGGTTAATGCCAGCTGAAATGGAAAAAATATCTGTAAAAAGTGAAGATATAGCTGGTGATACAATTTATGTGGGAGTAGATACAAATGATTAGAAAAATGACTTGTATAGTTTGTCCTCGTGGTTGTGAAATGGATGTGGAATATGAAAAAAACACATTTATTGGTGTTACAAATAACTTTTGTCGTAAGGGCGAAGGATATGCTAGAGATGAAATTATATCACCAAAACGTATTATAACTTCTACAGTAAAAGTTATAGATGGTGATTTAATAATGTTACCTGTTAAAACTAATCAACCTGTTAATAAAGAAAAGATTTTTGATATTATGAAGAAAATTTATCAAGTAACAGTTAATGCGCCTGTAAATATTAATGATATTTTATTCACAAATATTGATGGTGATGGAGCTAATCTTTTAGCTACAAGTAGTACAATCAATATTAGTAACGATACTTCTAACACTTATTAGTGACATCACTTTATCATCAATGGTATGATAGTCATATGAAAAATGGGGAAAAGATTTTTAGAAATGGATTGATTGATTTTCAAGTAGGACAATGTCATGATACATTACCTTTTTCCATGAAAGAATATGTGACACAATCTTTTAAATCAAAAATACAACAATTATGCATTACATGTAAAGATGCTTATGGACATGCTTATTACAAGTCAGAGTATATTAAAAAGAACAACTTAATAAACAGTGATTATTTAGCAGAAGCAATTTCTGTTAAAAATGAATCAGGGATAAAAATAATTGCATATTACAATTTACTACTTGATGATGTAATTGCTAAAGAAAATCCCTCTTTTAGAATGAAAAATCATTTAGAACAACCAGTTATTGCTTATGATTATTATGAAATTTTATGCCCTAATAGTCCATATTTAGCAATACTACATAGAAATATTTTAGAATTAGTAACTAAGTATGATATTGATGGGTTATTCCTTGATATATCATACTTTCAAGTAGATACTTGTTACTGTCAATATTGTCAAAGAGAATTTAAAAATATATATAATAAAGACTTGCTTAGTGTTAGTAAAAAAGGAACTACTGGTTATCGTGATTATTTACAATTTAGACGAAAAAGCCGATACAATTTACTTAATTCAATTAAAAACAAAGTAAAAAAAGAAAAAAACATTATGGTAATGTGGAATGGTTCTGGTGCACCAACATTATGTGAAACAGATATTGATGATAAATCTGACATTTTATCATCTGAATTTCATGCACCTGATTTTTTACATGGGATTTTTAAAGCGAAATGGATGAAGCATAGAAATAAACACTTCATAATGGCAATGCCATATGAACTTGGCTCGTGGGGTGATTGGACAGTTTGTCCTAGTGAAACTTTGAGAACTAGTTTTATGGCTATTGTAGCCAATGGTGGTGGATTATTTATTAACCATGTGCCTTATCCCTCTGGTCAATTTGCAAGTCATGTAAATAAATATGTACTAGAATTGATTAATAAGAATTTTTCATATATTGAACAAATTGAGCAATATCTAGATGTTAATAGTGTAAACGATATAGCTATTATATTATCCTCATCAACAATTAGATTATTTGAATGGTTTGATGAATCACTATCATCATCTGATTACTTAAATAGCTTGTATAGTATAACTTCTATATTACTTAACCAACAACGTCATTTTGATATTATAGGAGAAGACACTTTATTAAAAACTGGACATGAATATAAATTAATTATTATGCCAAACTCATTATGTATCTCAGAAAATACTGTAAAGTTTATTAAAGAGTATGTTAATATGGGAGGCAATTTAATTAGTAACGGAGCAATAGGATTATATGATAAGTTTGGGAAATTGCATGGAAACTTTTCATTAAAAGATGTAATAGGTGCTTCATATGAAGGTGATTTTTCTTATTCCGTTGATTACTTATATGATTTTGATAGTAAAATTCAAAAAAAATTACCTGATAATCCTTTACTTTTAAATAAGTATCCAATAAAGGCATGTTTAGTAAAACCCCATAAACAGGTAACTAAGTTAGCCTCATTAGTTGAACCTATGATAGAAGCCACTATAAATAAACATGTATATCACCAGCATGCTCATCCAGCCAGGCGTTCAATGTATCCTGGTATTATTTCTAATATATATGGTAAGGGAAAAAGTTTATACTTTGCAAGTGATCCTTTTTCAACATATCATCACGGACAGTCACCATGGATTAATCAATTAGTTAATAACTGTATTGATTATTTGCTTCCTGATCCAATTATAAAAGTAAAGGGTGCTAACTCCATTATTATTTCACTTATGAAACAAAAAGATAAATATATTCTTCACTTACTAAATATCAATGGACCACTAGTAAATGAGAAAAAAGGATTCCCAGTAGAAATGATTCCAGTTTATAATACAAAAATTACTTTAAAAATTAAAGCAATATCTATTAAAGTTGTACCAGAAGATATTATGATTCCTTTTATTATTGATAAAGGGAAAACCACATTTATCATAGACAAATTAATAAATAATCTAGTAATCGTAATTGAGATAGGAGATAAAATATGACCAATATAAAATTTGATAAAGACATAATTAATATTAAAGAAAATATTAACAATAGTGAAGAAATATCAATGTTATTTACAGGTGATTTTTGCCCAATTGGTGGAAGTGAAGAATTAATAAAACAAGGTAAATTAAAGAATTTAGTAAGTGATTTGGGTAGCGAATTTTTAAATAGAGATTTAGCTGTATTAAATGTAGAAGGTCCATTAATTAGTGATGGAATACCTACATCTAAAACTGGTCCTAATATAAAAATTCATCGAGATGCAATTAATTTTATTAAAGAAGCTAAATTTGATTTACTATCACTTGCTAATAATCATATGGGAGATTTTGGTCCATCTAAGGTAAATGAAACAACTACTTGGTTAGATGAAAATAAATTAGCCTATGTAGGGGCAGGTAAAAACCTAGAAACTGCAAGATGCGAAAAAGTATTTATTATTAAGGGTAAAAAAATTGCATTTGTGGCTTATGCTGAATATGAATTTGGAATGGCAACTAATAATGAAGCGGGAGTTTCACCTCTTGATCCTGTAAATAATATGGAACAAATTAGCAAATTAGCTTCTAAGTATGATTATGTAATAGTAATTGTACATGGAGGGAACGAACATTGTCCTGTGCCTAATGATTCACTAGTTACAAATTATAGAGGATTTATAAGAGCAGGAGCTAATGGAGTTATTGCTACACATACTCATTGTCCATTAGGAATTGAAATTTATAATGGTTGTCCCATTGTTTATAGTATGGGAAACTTTTTATTTGATATACCTTTTCCAAAAAGAGAGTATACAAAAGATCATTTTTGGTGGAAAGGATATATGGTGAAACTATTTTTTTCAGACAACCAAGCACTTAGACTACAAGTAATTCCATATACATTTTATCCAAATGGAACTTCATTTACATTATTTGAAGGTAAAGAAAAGAAAGAATTTCTTGATTATTTAACACATATATCAAATATTATTACAGATGATACCCATCGTAAACTTTTATTTGAAGCTTTTACAACAATTATGGGTCCATACTGGATTAAGTATTTAGGACGAATGGGACTAATGAGACAGTTGTTTAGAAAAAAAGTTATATATGAACTATTAGTAACTAGAAACTTATTTACATGTTTAGCTCATTATGAAGTTAATAAAACTTATTTACGACTTGTTTGTGAAAATAGAGTGGACGAAGCTATAAAATATTTACCTGAATTAAAACGCTTACAAAAGGGGCTGATTACGTAAATAATCTCCTAATTGATCAGCCACTCCTTCTATATATTTTGAACCAAGTATCATAATAATATCACCTGGTTGCATTTTTGAAATTAGAAAATCACGTATATCATCGTATGTAGTAAGATAAATTACATCTTTTCCTGTTTTCTTTATATCTCTTGTTAGATTTTTAGAATTATTTATTGGATCTTCTTTTTCCCTGTCATTATATACAGGGGCTAAAATTATATGATCTGCATATTCAAAACATGTAATAAAATCATTATATAAGTATTTAACTCTTGAAAAAGTATGTGGTTCAAATATGGCATAAATTTCATTATGAGCCATATTATTAACTGTTTCCAATGTTACCTTTATTTCTGTTGGATGATGAGCATAATCTGCAATAACTTTTATTCCATTTATATCTGCCCTTATATCAAGTCGTCTTTTTGCTCCACTTAATGTAATTAAAGCTTTCATAATTTGATTAATATTCCCACCTAAAACATGGCAAGTTGCAATGGCTGAGAGAACATTTAATACATTGTGTCTACCAGGTATACCTAAAGTAACTTTACCTATATTTTCTCCACTAATAAATAAAGTAAAGGATGGATAACCAAGATCGTTAAATGATAAATCCATGGCAGTGTAATCTAGCTTTTTATTATTTAACCCATACTTTAACAATTTACAATTAATTGAACCATATAAATAATGAATATTTTCATCATCGTCACATACTATTAAGTATCCATCTTTATGAATGCGTTTTGCATATTCTAAAAAAGATTTCTTCATATCTTCAAATTGTGGAAAGTAATCCACATGATCATGTTCAATATTTAAAATAATTCCTATATAAGGTGATAAAGCTAAAAAGGAATCAGTGAATTCATCTGCTTCAGTAACAAAGTACTCAGATTCACCTACTTTAACATTACTATCTAAGAAAATAGCTTCTCCTCCAATGTGTATAGTTGGATCGAATCCACATTGCTCCATTAGATAAGCCACAAAAGTAGTTGTTGTGGTTTTACCATGGGTTCCAGAAACACCAATACCATATTTATACTGTGCCATTAATTTTGCTAACAAGTCTTTACGATTCATTAATGTAATATTTTGTATTTTAGCATATAAAAACTCACAATTATCTTGGCTAATAGCGGCTGTATAAACAATTAAATCAGGATGACCTACTTTTTTATCATTTTGTGGAATATGAATAAGTGCACCTAAGGAACGAAGATAATCAACTTTTTTTGTTTGTTCAATATCTGATCCTGTGACAGTATAACCTAAACCGATCATAATTTCTGCTAATCCTGACATACTTGATCCATTAATACCTATGAAATGGATATGTGAAATTGTAGTGTTATCTAATAGTTGCATATTTACCTCAAAAATATCATACTACAAATAAGCTAGTTGTGAAAATCTTTTTAATAAAAATCTAATGTCAGATTAAGAGCAAATACACATTTTTATGGTAAAATAAAAGCAATCAATTAAAGAAAAGGTGATATTGATGGGAAAAGACAAATATTTAACAATTGAAAATGTGACATATATTATGAATAAAACAGACTCATCCTACGAAGATGCCGAAAAAGCATTAAAAAAGCATAAAGGAAATAAAGATAAAGCAATAAGATGGATTGATTCTCAAAGGCGAACATTCTATGCTAAAGCAAGGAAAGCTTTTATTGGGTTGTTTTTCTATAAATTTATTATTAAAAAGAGAGATAAAACATATATTAATATTCCATTGTGGTTATTATTTATAGTTTTTTTGATTACTTTGATTGGAATGTCAAATAATAGCTATTACTATTTTAAATTAGAAGGAGCCATTGCTTTTATTACTTTACTTATAATATTTGTAACATTGTTATCAGGTTGTGATGTTGTTATAAGCAAGAGAGAACATGAAGCAAAAATTCGGTTAAGGAATGTTAAGAAACATAGAAGAGAAATAAGTGTTATAGATTTAGAATATGAAGTATCTGAAACTAATGACGGAAAACATATGATTGAGGTGGATGAATAATGGCAAAAATTCTTGTAGTTGAAGATGAAAGTAAAATTGCTAGATTTTTACAATTAGAGTTGGTTCATGAAGGGTATGAAGTTGAGGTAGCTTTAAATGGATATGAAGGGTATCAAAAAGCAATAGAAGGTAATTTTGATTTAGTTTTACTTGATTTAATGCTTCCAGGTTTAAGTGGTATTGAGGTATGTAGACGGTTAAGAAACCAATCAGAAATCCCAATTATTATGTTAACAGCTAAAGATGACATTTCAGATAAAGTAACAGGTCTTGATATGGGAGCTGATGATTATATTACAAAACCATTTGCCATTGAAGAAGTTTTTGCTAGGATTAGGGTTGCTCTTAATAGAGTTATAAAAAAAGAAAAAACAGAAAATATATACCACTATAAAGAGTTAACAGTTAACAAGGATAACTATGATGTATATTATAAGGAGGAAAAAGTAATTCTAACTAAGAAAGAATTTTCATTACTAGTTTATTTGTTAGATAATATTAATGTAGTAGTCCCAAGAGAGACTATTTTATCAAAAGTTTGGGGTTATGAGTATATTGGTGAAACAAATATTGTTGATGTTTATGTTTCATATATAAGAACAAAAATCGATCAAAAGTATAATGTGGATATTATAAAAACCATTAGGGGTGTAGGTTATATAATTAGAGAGGACAAGGATGAGTAATAATAATATATATCAGCGAAAATCTCTACGACGTAAATTAACCAGTCAATATGTGGGGATTTTTACTATTGTTTATTTTATATTATTAATTGGAATTATGATGACCATAATTACATCTGAGTATATTAGCATAGAAAATCATACTATTAATATCACTTCTTCAAAATTACAAGAAGAAGGAATTACTATTAACAAAAACTTAGACAATACTGGGTATGAAAAATATATAT
>JAUUZV010000115.1 GCA_030592085.1 Clostridia bacterium
ATTAATTATATAAATAATTAATAAATAACCAAAAGGAAATATAAATAATATTGATGGTTGAGAGTAACGACCAATAATTACATAGCCAACATTAATTGCAATTAGTGGAATAAGAAATAACCATATAGATCTTTTCTTGATTGCAGATATACTCCCGATTATAAAACTAATAAAAAATAAAGAAAGTTGAATAACAATTAATGGTGTAAAGTATGTTCCACTTATTTGAAAAAAGAGCTTTTGATAAAAAGAATACAAACCACTACTTTTATCTAATATAGAACTAGTAACTCCTAATTCACTTCCTAGGATTAAGTAATTATTTATAAAATTACTATCGAACAAATAACTAATACCAATAAATAAAACTACAAAACCAGATATTGTTATCACTAACCATAATAAATCCAGAAGTTTTAGTTTCTTTTCTATAAATATATAATATAAATAACAACTACCAATTATGATTGCTACAATAAAACTATTTGGATGAATACCTATGAGTACCCCAATTACCACACCAATTATAATATTATACTTCATTGCAAAATGTTCTACATTAGTAATTAATAGATAAAAACTAAAGAGTAAACCTGCTAAAATAATGATTTCTTGTCTAACGAAATGTGAAGCATATATAAATTGGATATCTATAGAAATAATTATGGCAAATAATAAAGCAATCCACTCACTAGAAAATAATTTCTTTGCTATTTTGTAACATAGATATATTGATAATAATCCAAATAATAAACTAATTAATCTAAAAGAAAACAGAGAATTACCCAATACTTTTAAAAATACCATTTGTACCAAATGATAAATAATTTTAATTGCATGTGGAAAACGCGGTACAAGGTTAAAAAAACTTTCAGTTGATGATAAGCCATTTACCACCATTGAACTAGTTAAACCTGATAACCAAGATTCGTCTGAATGCATCATAGGAAATGCTGTTAAAAACAGTACATTTACTAATCCATAAACCATTATATATATATATATTAAGTTTTTCTTAATAGTCTTAAACATAATTAAATTTTTATTTTTTACTAGTAGTTGTTTCTGTATTCATACTACCAGGAACTTTAGCAAGTTTTCTTAAACCATGATCAGTTGCCATTTTTTCATAAACACCTTGAGTCGGTGCAATCCATACATTACCTATACCTTCAAATCTATGTAACAGGCCTTCACCAGATACAGAGGTAGCTAATAGAGATTTACTACTTTTAACAACCTTATACTTAATATTTTCACTCCTCATTAGTGCAAAGTTACCATCAACAAATAATCTATCATTTGCCAAGGTAAATCGCTGTATTTCTTCTTCTGGAACAGGTGAATACATTATAGCAATTCCATTTCCTTTTATTCTTGTTTGGAAAAGGCCTTCTTGACTTGCAAATGCAGATGAAATTGTTTTTAACATAACAGCATCAATTTTTAAACCTTCTGTTCCCCCATAGAACAGACCACTATCTACAATAATTCCTGTTTCATTTTCTTTCAAATTGTGTAAAAAGAAATGACCAAAAGTAGGTTCTAAATAAATTTCACCAGTCCCATGAATTTCATTAACAAAAAAAGTTTCTCCAGATAACATTTTTCTTTTTAACCCTTTGAAAAGTCCACCACCAGTACTTGCTTTCATTTCTAGATTACCTTTCATATAATAAAGGGCACCTGGCTCTACTCTTACTTTGCTATTTGATAAAGTTACTCTTACCATTTTAAGTGTCATTCCAGTATTTTGAGCATAAAATAACATTTCAGCGGTTCTAATATCAGAGCTTCCTTTTAAACTATCAAACGATAAAACTTCTACTTTTACATTTTCTGTTTCCCTTGAAACAATTACTTTATATGAGTTCATATCCATAAGTAACATCCTCCCCTACTATATTAATTATACAACATTTCTTAAAAAAATTAAAAATACTTTTTCTCTGTAATTATTCAAATGTATTATGTATAAATTACTATAATGATAAAACATTGAAATAAAGTTAATTATTTAACAAAGTATGTTAAAAAAATAACAAAAACCCTTGAAATCGCCACTCTTTTAGGTGTACTATAGTATTATCAAAAGTATTTAGTTAGTACATTTAAGTTTTTGATCGATTATATTCACTTTGAATCTTGCATTAGGACATCCATTATAGCTACTTAATATACGACTTATAGGGTTAATGTCCCTACTTTGTTTAAAACACCTGAGTATGAAAATTATTATATTAATATATTAAAAAGTTCATTTTAGGAGGTATTAAAAATGCAAGTCAAAGAAGCGCTCGACAAATATGGCCGAACAGCTGATAAGTTAATAGGTGCAATGTTAGCTTATCAAAAAAGCACACCGTGTAATTATCTAACAGAGGACGATATCAAAGAGTTTTCTAGAGAAACTGGACTACCCGAAAGTAGGGTTTACAGTATCGCCTCCTTTTATTCACTTCTTTCTACAGAAGCAAGAGGAAAGTATATTATACAAGTTTGCTATGATGTTCCATGCTACATTAATGATTCTGTTAATATTGTAAATGAATTAGAAAAAATATTAGAAATAAAAATGGGTCAAACCACTGATGACAGACTTTTCACCATAGAGTACTCAAGTTGTCTTGGATGCTGTGATAAAGCTCCTGCAATGCAAATTGGTGCAACTCTATATGGGAATTTAACTAAAGATAAAATTTCTTCAATTTTATCAACTTATAGGGGGGGAAAAGATGAGTAATAAAGAAATTACCAAAAACATGTTAACCGCTAGATTTGATGTTATTAACCCTGATTCAATTGACGAATATATCTCGCACAATGGGTATACAGCTTTAAAAAAAGCTATGTCAAAGACTGGTGAAGAAATAATAAGCGAAGTTAAAATTGCTGGTTTAAAAGGACGTGGAGGAGCTGGTTTTCCCACTGGTTTGAAAATGGAAGCAGTTTCACAAGCAGATGGATCTCCAAAATATATAATTTGTAATGCAGATGAGGGTGAACCGGGAAATTTCAAAGATAGATATCTTATGGAAAAAGATCCACATCAATTAATTGAAGGAATAATAATATGTGCTTTTGCTGCAAACATTAACAATGGATATATATTTATTCGTGGAGAATATATTAACGCAATAAATATTATGGAAAAAGCATTGGAACAAGCTAGAGTTAATGGTTATCTTGGAGATAACATTCTTGATTCTGGTTTTAATTTTGATATGGAAGTGTACTCAGGAGCAGGGTCTTATGTTTGTGGAGAAGAATTTGCACTATTAGTAACAATAGAAGGTAAACAAGGCCGTGCTACATATAAACCCCCATTTCCAACAACTGTAGGTTTATATAACAAACCAACTCAAATTAATAATGTTGAAACCTTTTGTAATATACCTCATATATTAAACATGGGAGGAAAAGAATTCTCTAAAATTGGAACAGATTCATCTAAGGGAACTAAACTTGTTTGTTTAAGTGGAAATATTGTAAATCCTGGTTTATATGAAGTTGAATTAGGAGTTTCAATTAGAGACATTATTGAGAAGTTAGGAAAAGGAGTACCTAATAAAAGAGCAATAAAAATGGTTCAGCTTGGTGGGGCCTCTGGTCCAGTAATTCCAGAAAACATGTTGGATATTAAACTAGATTCAAAAGAAATGAGTAAACTTAATCTAAACTATGGATCAGGTGCAATTATAGTCATGGATGATAGAATCGATGTGTTAGATATTTTAAAACGAATTATTGAATTTTTTCATCATGAATCTTGTGGTAAGTGTACACCTTGTCGTGAAGGACTCACACAAATGTTAATATTACTTGATAGGTTTACTGATGGTATAGCAACTAATGATGATTTAGCTATACTTGAAATTCTAATGGAAACAATGAACCAATCATCTATTTGTGGTCTAGGACAAGCGGCACCAACTGCCACACAAAAAGTTTTAGAATATTTCAGAGAAGAATTTACAAATAAAATTAATTCAACTGATTCTATAGTTGTATAGGAGGATATTATGAATATGGTAAATATTAAAATTAACAATAGAGATATTAAAGTTGCTAAAGGTACATCTATTTTAAACGCAGCTAAAGAAGTGGGCATTACTATTCCAAATTTATGCTATCATCCTGATCAAGAGGTAAAAGCCAATTGTAGAGTTTGTGTTGTAGAAGTAGAAGGTGCTAGAACATTACAAGCATCATGTGCAACTGAAGTAAAAGAAGGTATGGTAATAAGAACAAATACTCAAAAAGTAAGACAGTCGAGAAAAGTTGTCATTGAATTATTACTTGCTAATCACGATATGGACTGTATTTCTTGTAAAAAAAATAATCAATGTGGGTTACAAGAAATTGCTGCTAATATTGGTGTAAGGGAAAGTCGTTTCGAAAATGTCCTTGTAAAACAAGAAATTGATACTTCAAGTCCTTCCATAGAACGTAATCCAAATAAATGTATTAGATGCGGACGCTGTATACAAATGTGTAATGACGTACAAGGTTTAGCAATATTAGACTATGTTGGTAGAGGTGGTTCAGTTGATGTGAAGCCAGCCTTTGGAATGTATCTTAACAGTGCTGCATGTGTCGCATGTGGACAATGCTCAGTAGTCTGTCCAGTAGCTGCTATAACTGAAAAAGAAGATATTGAACAGGTTTGGGAAGCTATAAATAACCCTAATAAAACGGTTGTTGTACAAACAGCTCCTGCTGTAAGAGTATCTCTTGGTGAAGAATTTGGACTTGAACCTGGAAAAATTGTTACTGGAAAATTAGTTGCTTCTTTAAGAGCACTTGGGTTTGATAAAATATTTGATACAGATTTTACAGCAGATCTTACAATTATTGAAGAAGGCCATGAATTACTTCAGCGGTTAAAAGAGGGTGGAACATTACCATTATTAACATCATGTAGTCCTGGATGGGTAAATTTTATTGAACAATACTATCCTGAACTTTTACCTCATTTATCTTCATGTAAATCACCTCAACAAATGTTTGGAGCTTTAGCTAAAGGCTATTATGCAGAAAAGATTGGCAAAAAGCCAAAAGACATATATAGTGTTTCAATTATGCCTTGTACTGCTAAAAAGTTTGAAGCTAAACGTGAAGAAATGAGTGTAGATGGTGAAAATTTAGATGTCGATGTTGTTTTAACAACTAGAGAGTTAGCAAAAATGTTGCGACAAGCAGGTATTGATTTTAATAAACTTCCTGAAGAAGAATATGATGCACCTTTTGGATTAGCTTCAGGAGCTGGAGTAATCTTCGGTGCCACTGGCGGAGTTATGGAAGCTGCACTTAGAACAGTTTATGAAGTAGTTACAGGTAAAACTTTAGAGAATCTTGATTTTATGGCTGTTCGAGGACTTGAAGGAATTAAAGAAGCACAAGTCGATTTAGATGGAACTATAGTTAAGGTTGCTGTTGCACATTCATTATCAAAGGCTAGACAAGTTATGGAACTTATTAAAGAAGGAAAAGCTGATTATTCCTTTATTGAAATTATGTGCTGTCCTGGTGGATGTATTGGTGGAGGAGGTCAACCATTTGGTGGTACTGATGAATTACGTATAAAACGAATTAATGCGATTTACGAGGCTGATAAAGGATTACCAATTCGCAAATCTCACGAAAATCCTGCAGTAAATAAACTTTATGAAGACTTTCTCATAAAACCATTAGGTGAAAAATCACACCACTTATTACATACGACGTATATGAATAGAAAAAAATAAATTACTGAAAAATTTCATAATAAAAAAGAATCCGTTTATTATATATAATCGGATTCTTTATTGTATAGATTATTTTAAAAAATTATTAATTTCATCTCGATAAGCCATTGATAAAGCTGTACCAAGTTTTGTAACAGAAAGGGCAGCACCAGCTTGAGCAAATACAGCCGCTTCAAACACATCTTTTCCTTCTAATAGTGCAACCGCTAAACATCCATTAAAAGAGTCACCAGCACCTGTTGTATCAATCGCTTTAACATTAAATGAAGGTATTAATCTTTCATGGTTAGCAGTCTTAATATAGACACCTGTTTTTCCTAAGGTTATGATGACATTTTTAATTCCTTTATCAAACAGCCATTCAGCTGCTTTTTTAATGTTTTCCATTGTATCTGTTTTTATACCTGTTAAAATTTCTGCTTCTGTTTCGTTGGGAGTAATGTAATCTATCTTTTCATAAACATCCTCTCGTAGTTTTTGTGCAGGAGCTGGATTTAAAATAACAGGAACATGGTTTTTAAAAGCTACATCGATTGCTTCATAAGTAGAATCTATATTAACTTCAAGTTGTGTCATTAACATGGACGATTTTGAAATAACATGCTCCACATTTTTTACATTTTCCTTTGTAATATTATGACAAGCCCCTGGTACAACTAAAATAACATTTTCAGCAGTATTTTCATCTACTAGAATTAATGCAATCCCAGTCGGATTATCTTGGTCAATAAATATATGTTCTTTATTAATTCCTTCTTGTTCATAGAACTTTAAAATTAAATCTCCATAAGGATCGTGTCCGATTTTTGTAATCATCGTAACATCTGCTCCAGCTCTTTTTGCAGCTACAGCTTGATTAGACCCCTTTCCTCCTGGCCCATATGTGAAGTTTGATCCAATAAGTGTTTCACCTGGTTTTGGTAAATAAGGTCCCCGTCCACATAAATCTTCAAAGAAACTTCCAAATACACAAAGTTTGTTTTTCATTCTTTTCCCCTTAAATTATCTATTTGTAGATTTACAGTTATTTATCCCATAACAATTAATTCTATTTCAACCAAAGCATCTTTTGGCAGTCTGGCCACTTCAACTGCACTTCTAGCAGGAAATTCTCCATCAAAATATGTTTTATATACTTCATTCATTTCACTAAAATTATTCATATCACTTAAAAACACTGTTGCTTTCACAACATTTTGCATGGTTAATCCAGCTTGTTCAACAATTGCTTTCGCATTAGCTAATGATCTGTTTGTTTGTGCAATAATTCCTTGTTCCATTTGATTTGTTTCAACATTTATTGGTAATTGTCCTGATATAAACATCATTTGTCCATCTTTGACTCCTTGTGAATATGGTCCAATAGCTCCTGGTGCTTTCGATGTACTTATAATTTTTTTCATTCTTCTACTCTCCTTCTTTTTTATGCATCATAATATCAACAATCATATCGTTAATCATATATGAGCAACTTGATGACATTTTACCTATATTTTTCAAAGTATCTTCTACATTGTGTTCAATAATACCATCTGTTTCTTTAATATTAATACCCTTCATAGCTAAGTAAGCTGCTTGCATCGCAGCTGATACAGATGTTGAAACTTTTAAAGCACAGCCAACTTTTGCCCCATCACAGAACATACCAATTACATCCCCTGCCATATTCTGAATAGCATTTTCTAGTTCCTTTAGTTTCCCACCAAGTAAATAAACGACTCCACAACTAGCACCCATGGCAGCTATATTAGCTCCACATAAAGCTGATACTCTACCAAAGTATTCTTTCGCATAAATAGTAACAAGATTGCTAAGTGCAACTCCTCTTATTTTCTTTTCTTCATCTAATTCAAGTAATTCTGCAACAGCCACTACTGGCATAGTTGCTGTAATTCCTTGATTACC
>JAUUZV010000009.1 GCA_030592085.1 Clostridia bacterium
AATTTTCATGTTATCAGCGATGATAATTGTCTTTAAATATCATTATTTTCATGGAATATATTCAATTTTCAATGTTCATTAATATATTTTTCATATATTGTTTTTTCATAGAATACTTTACACTACCTTTCCATTATATCTTAACTTTTATCTTTTGTGTCTATTATATTTATGAGGACAAATTGTAAAATATAAAGCATACAAGTATAATATTAATAAGAGGTATGATATGAAAAATAATAAACGATACTATTTAGCCAGAGCAGGTCATATGGATCAAATTGCATATGCAAAACGTTCTGTTCTAACCGAGGGAAAAGAAGATGGATTAAAGATTGTAAACATTGATAATGGTAGTGGTTTGACTTGTACTCTATTGGAGGGACGTTGTCTTGACATAGCTAAATTAAGTTATAAAGGAATTAATCTAGGTTTCTTGGGAAAACCAGGGCTACAAAATCCTTCTTTATTATCAGTAACACCTGGAGAATTTACTAGATATTTTCATGGTGGCATGCTTTACACCTGTGGCTTAAGAAATGTGGGACCTAATGATACTGATGAAAGTGGTGAATATCCCTATCATGGTCGTTTAGGCATGACACCTACCGAAGAAGTTAATACCTTAGTAAATTGGGATGATAATGTTATTAAAGTTTCTGGAAAAGTTGTTCTATCTTCTCTTTTTGGATATAACCTTGTATTACATCGACAAATAGAAATTCCTTTATTTGGAAATGAAATAAATATAACAGATAAAGTAGAAAACCAAGGATTTAGTGATGAAACAATTATGTTACTATATCATGTAAATTTTGGTTGGCCTATGCTTTCAAATCAAACTAAATTAGAAATTAACAGTAAAAGTGTTGAGCCAAGAGATTCTATTGCACAAAGTGGAATTAAAACTTGGAATACTTTTGAAAATCCAATTGACAACTATCAAGAGCAAGTATTTTATCACGATCCCATTTGTGAAGAAGATCATTTTGCACATGCCTATGTGATTAATAAACAACTTGGTTTACATGTAGATGTTTCATATGATAAAGAAGTACTACCACAATTAATTGAATGGAAAAGCATGGCATCAGGTGATTATGCCTTAGGTATTGAACCATCAACTAGTAGAGTTAGTGGCAGAATAAGTGAGAAAGATAATAATAGAGTAGTGAAATTAAAAGCAGGTGAAGAAAGAATTTTTACTTTAAAATTGAAAATAACTACCATATAAATATAATAAAAAGTCAAAACTTATAATGTTTTTTTGAATTGTTCAAAATACTGATCATATTTAATAATCATATTTGACCAATCATATTTTTCAACCAGTTTTTTATAGTTTGTTCTATTACTGACTTTCTCATTACATAGTTTTTTAAGTTTCATATATAGTTCTTCTTCATTATCATAAAATATTTCACTATTTTTCTCTGGATTATACATTTTAATATAACTTAATCGTTTTGGTAATAATGGAATTACTCCTGTATACATAGCTTCTGCAGTACTAATACCAAAAAAATCATGTATTGATGTCACAGGTAAAATATCTGCCATATGCAAAAATTTACGATATTCAGTAGTTGAACAATATCCCATATAAATAATATTTGAGTGTAGCTTTTCAATATATGATGAATAAGTTTTTTTCTGCTTAGTTGTTTGTTCCCCTAAAATTAGTAATTTAAAAGGTATTTTTTCCTTTTTAATTCTTAGCAAACAACTAAAAAACTCTTCTGGATTTTTATCATGGTCTAACCTGTGATTCCAAAGTATGATTGGTACTTTATTAATTAGGATATCTTCTTTTATATCTAAGGATGAAAGTTCCATCCCAAGTGGTAAAACATGGCACTTTCTTTTTAACTCATCTATAATTTTATCATGCTTATTATCTGGCATTGATTGATTAACTTTGTATATACCTTCAAAAAAAGATTTCATGTTATATTCAGAATTAAATAAATTACTATCTGATGATAAAGCAGATTGATAATTAATCATTCCATAATGAACATCTCTTTTTTTCTTTTTATCTTCACTCTCTTCTTGCCAAGGATATGCAAATTGGTTTTCATGAAAATAAGTTATGACAGGTGTCTTTTCAAGTTTTTTCCTTACTAATGAAATAAATGTTGAAACATCCAACATATCGGTAGTTAAAATCAAATCATATTTGTTGTCTGTTTCATTAAATTGTTTAGCTAAAGTTATGGCACTTCCATACATACGCCATTTCCAAAACTTACCTTCCAATGTTAGTAATGTAATTTGATGTGTGCTATGTTTTTTAAATTGGTCCGCCCATTGTTTATGTGAACCTGTATAAAAAGGTTCTATCAATAATACTTTCATCTAACTATATCCTTTAATATTGTTGTTTTGATATAATGAATACTACTCCATTATCAATATTCGCTACCTTAACTCCATAGCCAAATAAATCTACAGTTTTCTTTACAATTGATAATCCAAGCCCAAATTTGCCATCTATACTCTTCTCATAAGCATTAAAAATACTATTTGCTTGTAACTCATCAATATGACTACCATCATTATATATTGTAAGCTTATCTTCACTAAGTGTTATTAAGATTTTAACTTTTGCATACCTTATGGCATTATCAATAATATTTTCAACAACAATTCTCCATGATTCTCTATCACCAAAAAAACTACTCTCGCTTAATTCAACTAAAATATCAGCTTCTGTTTGAAAATTATATTGAGAAATCATATCTTTTATTAGTTTTTTCATGTCTGTGTGTCCAGCATTAATACTACTTATATCAACATAATTTAACCTTGTTAAGTGTAATAATTTAGTCACCTTATCATTTAAGCGGTTACATTCTCTTTTTGTAATAGCTGCTACTTCTTCTGCTTCACACATGCCGTCTTTTAATGCTTCTGCATAAGATTGTATAATTGCAATTGGTGTTTTAAGGTCATGACTAACACCTTGTATTATTTCTTGCTTTTGTTTTTCATTTTTACTGATTTTATTTCTCATTAACTCAATATTATCTGCTAGTTCTCCAATTTCATCATGTCTAGTTGTATGTAATTTTGTTTGATAATTTGAATTACCAATTTTACTTAGATAACCTGATATTTTTTTAGTATCTTTAATAAGTTTAAAAACCCATAATAAGATTACTAGATAACCAACAAAGAACGCAATTATAGAAACTAATAATATTTGTATTGTTGTTTCACGAACCATTGTATTTTTCATTTGATTATCTGTAACTAAAATAAATATATCTTCTTGCTGTATATCATAAAAACCTTGATAATTTAGTATTACATAATAAATCAAATCATCTCCAATGATATTAACATAACGTGCCGACGTCTTATCTTGTGTGGCAGCTTTATTAATTAAAAGTTTAATTGACTCATCATCTAGGAACTTATCAATATTATCTGATGTACTATAACTTTTTTCACTACTTATATACTTTATATAAGATATACCTTCAGCTTGTTGATAATCACTTAAATCTTGATTTTGTTTTAAAGCTTTTCCCTCAGCTTCTAATCGCTCATAAATGCTATTCTCGTAAAATTCATCAAGTCTATTGGTAATCAATACTCCTAGTAATAAACTTGTTACAATAAAGGCTACAAGGAACACTAGGGTAATTTGAAATGATAAACCTACTTTTCTCATTATGATAACCTATATCCATACCCGTATATTGTTTCAATATTAAACTCTGGCATTTTCTTTCTAATTCTTTTTATTAAATCATCCACCACTCTATCTGAACCAAAATAATCATTACCCCACACCTTATTTAGTAGTTGATCTCGCGTAAATGAAACATTTATATTATCTATTAATAACAAAACCATATCTGTCTCTTTTGAAGTAAGTGAAATAGGTAAAGAGTTAATAAATATCATTCTTTTTGTTTTATCAATTGTATATGGTTCATAATGGATAAGATTATTTTCTTTATCTCCATATACTCGTTTAATAACATTATTTACTCGTAGTAGCATTTCACGCATGGAAAAGGGTTTTGTTATATAATCATCACTTCCCATTTCAAGGCCAATAACTCTATCAAACTCTTGATCTCTTGCAGAAACAAATATTGTTGGCACTGGGTTTTCTTTCTTGATTTGCTTTATTAAGTCATAGCCATTAATATTTCCACCAAGCATAATGTCTAGTAACCAAAGATGTACTTTATCACTAATAGCTTTCATAGCATTTTCACCAGTTAAAAAGGTTCTAACATTATATCCTTCTTTTTCAAGATACTTTTCAACAAGGTTAAGTAGGTCTTTTTCGTCATCTACTATATATATTGTGTACATAACATCTCTCCTTACTATCCTAGAAAAATTATATCATGAATTGTTTGCTATATAATAACTTTACACAATTTCACACAATTATTACATCATTGTAATAACATTAACTTGTATTATAAGAGTACACTTTATAAAATAGTGATGAAAGAGGTCATAAAAATGAAAAAATTATTAATTATATTACTTGTTATTTCAATCATAATGAGTCTATCTGTAACAGCTGTATTAGCAGAAGGAACAAAAGCAAACAATTCAGGTACAGCACCAATACCCGCAACTTCACAAGGTAATGAATCTGCTCCAAAACCTGAAACACAGCAAGCAGTAATGAATAAATTTGTTACACAATTTGCAGCAAACAAATTAGAAGCTTCAGAATTAAAAGGCCAAACAGGAGCTATGCTACAACAACAATTACTACTTGCAGAAGATTCTAAATTAGCATTACATGCTATGAGTGAAGCATATAAAAACATGAGCGAAGAACAACGTGCTGAAAATAAAGAAGAAATTGCTGAACTAGTACAACAGATTAAATCAACTCATAAATATAATCTTCAAGTTTTACAAGCCACTCAACTACAAGCAAGATTCCTTTTAGAAGAATGTGTATTAGATGAAGCTCCAACAGAAGGTGAAGTTGAAGAAGCCACAGAAGTATTAGACGAATTATAATATATTTATATAAGTCACGGTTAATAAGTATTAACCGTGATTTTTTATATTTAAATAAAAGGAGAATATCTTGAAAAAACTACTAATTATCAGCTTACTATCAATACTTATTTTCACCAGTTGTTCTAATAGTTCAGCTATTCCTCTTGATGAAGAACCTATTAATACGTTTGAAGTAACAAACGATTCTGAAACAACTACAGAAAATCAGCAACCATCGGCTAGTACAACCCCTCAAGGAATTTCACTTGATGAAAAATTTGCAAATATAGATTTTCATCTAGTAGCAGGTGTATATAGTCGAAACGTTTTACAAGATGATGCAAAGATAACAGAAATGTTTGCAATTGATAAAACAAACTTTGTAAGGGTTGCTTCTAATGAATTTGAACAAGAAGTTTTTGCTTATAATTATGTTTCAGATAACTTTACATATTTATATTATTTTGATGATGAAATGATATCAAAAACAATCTTTAATATTGATACTGGTGCGATTTTAGAAGATATTGATGGCTACTCTGAATTGTTAAAAGTTAAAGCAGAAGAAATAAAAGTTTATTTTCATGCACTAATTGAGAAAGCTGAAATATCTGTTGATGAAATTAAATAATCAACAAGATATAACTACTTTATAAATGCACTATTTGCAAAATTGGTGCATTTTTATTTGTAAATATTTTGTAAACAATGATTAAGAAAAGTATTTATTATAAGTTTCTACTGTATACTTACAATGAAAATTGGAGGTGTTATATGAAATTACGTACATTCTTTTTGATTTTAGTTATAGTAGCTTTACTCGTTAGTTGTCAAAACAGTAGTGATAAAAATAGCGATATTTCTTTGACTAATAGTGAACCTCCCACAATAAACTTATATTTCTCATCTCATATTCAAGAAACAAAATATAATGAAGAACAATGGCAAACAGATTATAAAACTTGGCAAGATTTACTTTTAAGAGAATATAATGTTAATGTTAAAATTAATCTTGTTAGTCCCTTATATTATGATGAATTTGTTTCAGGTACATATATAATTAAATCAATTGAAAAAGGTGAGTTTGATGGTTTAGTAAGATTACGTGGTCATGAACTAGCAAGTATTGGGTTGTTAAAGGATAGTGGTTTTATTTCACCACTTGATACGTACCTTAGTGATAATTCAAATTTTTTGAATTTACCAGATGCAATGATTGCTCCTTTTATGATTGGTGGTAAACTATATGCCATTCCTTCTGGTTTCTCTGATTTACCTTCTTTTAGGTTAGTAAAAAAAGATTTATTAAAACAGGTAAACTTACCTATACCAGATAATATTAGTAGTTATTATAATATGCTTAAAGAATTCAAAAAAATTGATGATATTATCCCAATGGCTATTAACGGAACTTCAATTTACATGTATGAATTAAAGGATCTATTTTATGCCAATGGTTGTTATCCTTCTTACAATGGTGTGTCAAGCATTAACTATGATCCAATAACTGGAGCTATTGAAGATTACATTTTAAAACCAGGAGCAAAAGATACCTTTATATTTCTTAACACTTTACTAGAAGAGGGATTACTACAAGTTACTGATATATATGACATTGAAGATTATGCTAACAATAATAATCTTGGAACTTACTATCGTGAAATAACTGGGTTTTCCGATTCTATTGAAAAACAGTGCGATATAATATGGTATTTAAAAGGAACTAATGATACATACTTAAATACAGTAATTTCAACAAGAATTGCATATGTTCTTCCAAGTAATGTAAGCAATCCGTATGAAGTAGTAAATGGTTTTGTTAACACGTTTTTATTAAATCAAGATGGTTATTTTCTAGGACGTATGGGTTTAGAAGGAGTTTCTTATTATAAGGATGGTAATGCCATAATCACCTATAATAATGAGTATATGGGTGTATCTGATGATTACTTAGCATATCAATCCAATGGTATAACAACATACCAACATGAAAGTGGCTATGTGTATTTTGAAAACCTAAATAAATTAAGCGAAGTTTCTAGCACTCTTTTACAAGAAAAATTATTGTTTTCAACTTCTTATTATCCGTTTGTTGGTGATTTAGACAAGTTACTAGGATTACATAATCAATTTTTTACTCAACTCATAAATCAAAATGGTGAAATGGATGTTGACGATTTAATTAGTGAATATATTTCATATGCAAAGCGTTACAATGCTCCTGATTTACTAGATTCTATTAATGAAACCTATGGAACAAAATCTTTATATACATATAATGATTAGATTAATTTATAGTTTTTTATCATAAATTCTATAAGTTTTAATTTGTTTCATACCTAATTTTAAAAGAGCATTTTTTATATTTAAATTATCTTCTAATATATAATTAGCTTCCATTCTAATATTTTTTTCTCTTAAGCTATTATATAAATTTATATACATTAGAGCATCTAATCCTTTTCCATGCCAATCAGGATGAACTGCAAGTCCAAATAAACGATAGTCTCTTAATTTCTTAGTATTAAATAATAAGTGATACCAACCAAAAGGAAATAGTTTTCCATTTATTTTTTTCAATATAATATTTATATCAGGAAATCCTAAACAATAACCAACAACCTTCTTATTTGCTTCAATAAACCAAACAGCATTTTCATCAACAATTAATTTTAGTTTTTTAAACATATCTTCCATTACAGGTAATTCTAATGGAACATACCCCCAATTATCAGCTAGGGCTAAATTAGTTAACTCCCATATTGATTTAGCATCTCTTTTAATGTTTTTCATATCAATTTTACGAATTGATAATTCGTCATATCTTTTTAGTAATCGCTTTGGAAACTCTTTATATCTTTTTGGCAAAGTATATCCTTTATCCATATCCGCTTCATATACTAATAAGTCTTTTGCCTTTTTATAATCTCTTTTAACAAAAAAATCATGATAATATTCAGGATTCCAAGGAGACATGAAAACAGGACTACTGTCATATCCTTCTTTTACAAAACCCCAATATTCAGCAACAGGATTAATTGGACCTCTTATACAATCCATTCCCTGTGAAAGCACCCATTTCTCAGCATGGGATATTAATAAATCAGCTGCTTTCTTATTGTTCTCACAATCAAACGCTCCAAAGAAACCTATATTTACTTTATAATAATTGTTATGGGTTTTATCAATATATGTTATCAATCGTCCAATTGCTTTATTGTTTTCATCTACCACTAATAATAAAGTAAATGGAGCACTTTCTAATATTGGATTATTTTTTCCTGAATATGCTTTTTTTTCATCAATCCATAAAGGAGGAACATAGCAAGGATGCTGCCCATAAAGTTTATATGGTAAATTAATAAACAACTTCATTTGTCTTTTAGTTTTAACAGTAATAACCTTCATTCTTATTCCCCTTATTTTATTTCAATATTGTTCGCAAACTATCAAAGAGTTCCCCATCTTTTATATATAATTCTCTACTTGCAATATTATCACAAAATTGTCTGTCATGAGATACAAACACTAATGTTCCTTCATAGTCAGTTAATAGTTCCTCTAATGCTTCAAGTGCATATAAATCAAGATAGTTGGTTGGCTCATCTAATAATAGTATATTATACATTCCACATAGTAGTGCGGCTAAAGATACCCTACACTTTTCTCCTCCAGATAGTACCTTAATTTTTTTATATACATCATCTCTTTTGATTCCTAATCTACCTAGCACAATTCTAGTTATATGTTCAGGTTCTTTGCTTGTTGATAAAACAAAATCAATAATTGACCTATCCTCTGGCATATTTGAGTAATTTTGTTTAAAGTATCCAACGGTAGCATTGTTTGCTATTCTTATACCCTCTATTTGATCATATATTCCCTGAATCAAAGTAGTTTTACCACTTCCATTTTCCCCATCAATAACAATTTTTTCACTTTTCCTAGCAACAAAGGAAACATTTGATAGTACTACTTTCTCATCATACTTATAATTAAGATTTTTCACCGTAATAGCTGTTTTGCTTACAAATTGATTTTTTAGTTTTACACTCATTGTTACTTTTGTATCGTTTATAGGTTTATCTTTTTTTTCTAATCTACCTAATTGTCTTTGTAATTGAACTTTTGCTTGTTCAACTTTTCCTGCGCGTTGTCTTACTTCCATTCTATGTAATCTGGCTTCAGAATTACCCATTCGCTTAGGAGGTTTTTTCATTTTCTTTGCACGTCTATTTCTATCTAAAATTGCGTTTTCTAATTTGTATTTTCTGCCTATATATTTTTCATATTCGTGTTGTTCTTTTTTCTTATTTATTTCTTTTTGAATTTTATATGAATTATAATTTCCACGGTAAATTGTTACTTTACCATCTTTTAATTCCCATATAGTTTTACATGTTTTATTAAGTAATATACGATCATGACTAACTAAAAGTATAGAACCTTTAAAAGAATGTAATTGTTTTTCTAATTTTATGATACCTTCTTTATCAAGATTTGCTGTAGGTTCATCCAAAAGTAGTACTGATGATTGCTGGCTAAAGGCTGTTGCAATTTTTTGCCTTGTTATTTCTCCTCCACTATTAACACTCTTAGGTACTTTCCAGTAATCCATTTGTGCACCTTCTATTTCTTGACTATCAAGAGAATATAATTGTGGAATATATGAAATTTTATCATAACAAGTAACAACCCCTTCTAAAGGTTTTATTTTTTTAGCAAGTATCTCAAGTAACGTGGTTTTTCCCGTTCCATTTTCTCCTACAATACCTATTTTATCATCATCATAAATGGTTTCTTTTTTTATTGAAAATAGCTGTTTATTTCCATATTCCATGGATATATTATTTATTAATAGTGTAATCATGTTATCCTCCTAAAAGATAAAAAGAAAAATCATCATATCAAATGACACATAATTGATAATATGAAATCTCTCAATTGCAAAACAATTTATTTTTCTTGTGTTTATACATTAGATATCTCTATTATCTTCTCATCTTTTTTAAGACCTCCATAATTGTGAAATAATTACTAGTAAACATTGTATCAACCAAAATAAAGTTTATCAAAGTAATAGCGGTGATATATTTTTTTGTCGTTTTTCAATATTCCATTGATTTTCAAATTGTTCTTTTATTTCCTTTAGTTTAACTTGATGTTTTGGATTATTAATATGATTATTCATTTCTAAAGGATCTGCTATATAATCATACAACTGTTCATTGTTTTTATGATAATCATACATTGCATACTTTATATCCTTTGTCACAATACATCTACCTAGTTCGCTTTCTATTGGAACAAATACTCGTTCCTTCTTAGGGTCGTCCATTGCTTTTAACAAATTAATGCCTTCTAGTTTATTAGGAACTTTGCCACCAATGTATTCAAGAATTGTTGGTAATAAATCTAATCCGTTTGATGCTAGTATGTTAGTTTTAATATCTTCTGGTAAGTAACCAGGATGTGAAATGATAAGTGGTATTTTAATAGCTTCTTCATAAAGTAATGTTTTATGCTCAAATCTATGAGACCCGTCCATATCACCATGGTCCGATGTAAAGATAATTAGAGTATTATTAACATAATCACTATTATCTAAAGCATCTAATACTTTTCCAATTTGTATATCAACTAGTTCTGTTAATTTTTTATAAATATATCTATGTAATCGCCAGTCGTTATCTTTATATGTATTGGCTGCATGTTTTTTAAATAAACGTTGGTTTAAAAAATCTTGTAAAATAGCTGGTTCATTTTTTTGTGGTTGATGATTAGCTGGTAGTGGTGGACAAATATCTTTATAAAAAGTCTCAGTCGTTACACCTTCTGGTATCTTATTAAATAAACTATATGTCTTATATTCAATAGATTTTTGAAATGATTCAATATCAATATTATTATCAAATATATAATCACCTGTCGCTTTGCAGCAAATATCATGAGGGTTTATAAAAGAGGTAACTAGTAACCATGGTTTTTCATGTTTGCTCTGTATAAATTCACTTGCTACATTCGCTAATTCATCTCGCTCATCTTTTGTTAAACCCATAAACCCTAAATCTTTAGCTTCATAACCTGGGAAATGTTGTTTTCCACTAAAAAAACAATCATATCCTTCTTCACTTAATAAATGTCCAATTCCCTTTTCTAATATTTTTTTATCACAAGTTGGTAAATGTTTATGTGCATTTGAACGAAGCCCCATCGCTTCTGGTAATTGTCCTGTAAAAAGAGAAAATCGTGAAGGAATACAAACAGGATTACTACAGTATGCTCTGTTAAATAAAATTCCTTTTTTTGCAATACGATCAATATTTGGAGTATTTACCCATGAAGTACCTGCACAACTCATCATATGTGATGATTGTTGATCAGTCATAATATATAAAATATTTGGTTTATTGTTATCATTCATAGCAACTCCTATTTTTTATAAGCATAATAATATACACAACTTTTTACAGATGCAATAATATTCCCTTGTTCTAATGCTTTTTTTATTTCTGGATTTAGATTTGGTAATTGATTATTGATTTCATGTCTATATTCAAGTAACAACCTACAAGACTTTGAAAAATTAATCTTATCATTTTCTCTTGTACGAAGCATTGAAATAGTAACTCCACCATTTTGTAATTCTTTTTTTTGTAAAATAGCAATATGTCCGTCACATTGAAGTTCACTAAACCCCCAAGAAAATCCAAAGAAATCTTCAGTTCCTAAATATTCAATTGAAGGACTACTTTCATTATCAAGGTAAAACTCATCATTCCCCTCACATAAAACTGCTCCTTCACTACAAAGGATATCATCACAGGATAATTGTAACCAATTAGCTATTATTGATCCTTTTTTTGAAATTTGACATAGTTCAATATTTCCTTCTGGAATTTTTACTGTACCTTGACGATAATCAGTATAGAGATAACCAGTATCGTCTGGAATCTTATTAAGTTTTTCCCACTGTATATCAATATATCCTGACAACTTTATATCAGTTGGATTCTCCACTTCGATTTTTATATGTTCTTTAAATGGCATAATTAATCTACTATTATTTGCTCGTTTAACTTTTGAAAAATATGTGGTGGAAAAATAGTTACTTTCTCCATCTATATCACTAAAAAAATCAAAAAAAGGCATATCTATGGCAGGTGTTTTATTAAAGTCATAATAAACTCTTAACCTAACGTCTCTAATATACTTTCCATCCCAATTCCAATTTTCTCCCTTAATCTTAGGAGAAAATCTAGTGGTATGCATATGAGTTATAACTCCTGGTCCATCTACATTTAAAAGCACTACTGTTGCTTTTGGTAACAATTGTGGTAATTCTGGATATTTGTCATTTGGCCAAAGACTTGCTTTCAATCTAGTAACACTATTTGAAAGACGAGCTATTGACAAATCAATATTTTTCATTTAGATTTTCCTTCATAAATACATTTAAGTTATATTTTTATTAAGCTAAATTATCAATGTTTTCAATATTAACAATTTCATCAATTTTCTCGTTATTAAGAAATCGTTTAATAATATTAACAGTGTTTTTTCCAATTGCTAGTTTCCCATTTCCAGCTAACCCAGCAATATGAGGTGTTAGTATTACATTATCTAGTTGCCTAAAAGGGTGGTTTTCGCTAGGTGGTTCTGGATCTGTAACATCAATACATGCAAATATATTTTTTTCTTGTAGAATACGTAATAGATCTTTTTCATCAATAATACTTCCTCTTGCAGTATTAATTAATATAGCCCCATCTTTTAGCAATGATAAATTTTCATAATTAAGTAAATGATATGTCTCATCAATTGCAGGTGCATGAATAGATATAACATCTGAATCAGTTAGTAATTTATTTAACTCTACTTTTGTGGCACCTAATTTGCTTACTTGATTATCTGTAAGAGTAGGATCATACAATAACACATCAACATCAAATGATTGAAGTAGTTTAATATAGTGTTTCCCAACCCAACCAGCTCCAATGACACCAATGGATAAATCAACCATTTCTCTAATTGGTTTCCTAATCCAATTTCCTCTTGTGGTTTGTTGATTTAGATAAAATATATTTTTAACAGAAGTAATAGTTAGACCTAAAGTAGTTTCAGCCACACCTTTTCCTAGGACTTTGGCATTATTAGCTATGGGAATTTCTCTTTTAATTATTTCTTTTGATAATATAGGCTTTACGCTTCCTGCAGCATGCACAATCAATTTTATATCAGGTGCATTATCAAGTATCTCTTTTGTTAGTAAGTCATTCCCCCAAGAGGTAATAACAATATTTGCATTCTTTATTAGTTTTTTTACATGTTCATCAGTTGGTTTATCTTCTTGGTTAATAACAACCTCACCAATTTTTCTAAGTTCGTTAATAGTTGTTTTGCTAAAAATTGTACTTGTTACTTCCTGTCCTTGCAAAAGACAAATTTTCATACTCTTCTCCCTATGGTGTAATTTTTTATTTAGATGTATAAATCTCTCTTTTTATAGGTAATAAGTCCAATTGTTAAGCAAACTATAATAATAGCTAATGAAATAAGAACATACTTCCAATCAAGAGCCATCTCTTGTTTAATAACAGCAGTATCAAAGAACTTAAATGGTGTCATATATTTCAAAAATTCAAGTTTCTCACTTAATCCACTAACAATTGATAAGATATATGAAATTAAAATAATTGATATACCAAGATACCCACTTCTTTTATATTGCTTTAAAGCACATCCAAACATTATTCCCAATGATAAAAATAACATTTGCATGATAAATGTACTAGTAAATAGAAGTAAAAGAAATTCCAAAAAATTCTGTTCTGGCAAATATGGTTGTATGCTCAATAGAATTAATCCATATAGAAATACATCAATAATGATACAATTAATAATAACTGCAATAAGTTTACTAATTACTACTTTACTTCTCTTAATTGGTAACACTAATGTAAATTCAACTGTTCTATCTCTCTCTTCTTTTGAAATAATTGAATTTCCTTTTAAAATTGCATTTATAGAAAGCATTAAAATAAAGTAAGTAAATAAAATCCCATAAAATCCTGTTAAAGTCGTTAAATTAAATGAATTCATCTGAAAGGCTTCTAGCATGGCTTCTGGCATACCATCTAATACTGCCAACATTTCTTCATTATTTGCATACGCCGAAAACTCTGACATATACATAAAAACAAGAATTGTAAAAACACCACACCAAATAGCCATTGATTTTATACTTGCTCGTAATTCTCTTAATATAATATTCATCATTGCCTCCTAAATGGCTGAATGTATATTTCGTTTATTATACAAAATATAACTTGCTAATAGCGAAATAACAATAACTGATATACAAACATAAACCATTGTTCTATCATACGCACCACTAATTATTAACCCATTTGGTTCAAAGTACTTAAAGGGTGTTAAATAACCTAATGTATCTTCACCAATAATGCTTCCAAAAGCACTTAAGATATACATTCCAAATGAAAGTGACATAGAAAATGTTAATACACTTTTAACTTTCTTAACCATCATGGAAATAACCATTCCTACACTTAAGAAAAAGAGTTGGAATAAAACAATAGTCGCCATCATTTTTATAAATATATCAATATCATAATCTTTACCATTTCTAAATATTTCAATAGATAAGTAAGTACTACCCCAGGTAGCCACATTGGTGATTGTTAATGCAGTAAATGCGGCAACTAATTTTGAGAAAAAGATTTTTGTCCTCGTAATTGGTTTAGTAAATAAAAAGTCAGCTGTTAACTCACGTTCCTCCACTGATAATATTGAAAACCCATAATTAGATGCTTGAATTGCTAAGCAAATCTGTGTGAAAAGTAAAGTCATGGTAAAATAACCAGCAACTGATCCTAAATCAACACCACTCATACCAAAAGCTTTTAACATTTCTTCTGGGTAATTATCCATCATTAATTGAAGGGTTGCTGCATCTCTAGAAAAAACAGGAAATATTGACATAAATAGCATAATTAAAACAAAAATAGATATTGACCAAACTACAGTTGATTTTAATTTATCTTTAATTTCACGTTTATAGATATTCATATTATCCTCCTATTGGTAATAGTGCATAAAAATTTCTTCAAGTGTTGGTTCTTCAATAATGACATCATTAACTTTATTTTTAGTTATTAATGATAATAAAATATTTATATCACCGTTGAAAAAGAAATTGATTTCACCATCTGTCTGTGTTAAATTACTAATCCCGTCAATAGTAAATACTTTTAAGTTGTGTTTATTTGTTTTAATATAAACCTTTTTATGCTTATCATTACGTAGAGTTTTTATATCTTCAATTTTAACTATATGCCCTTCTCTAATAATAGCTACTCTATTACATAGTTTTTGTACCTCTCCTAAAATATGTGATGAAAAGAAGATAGTAGCACCTCTTTTGTTTTCTTCTAAAATAAGGTCAAAAAACTTCTGTTGCATTAGCGGATCTAATCCACTTGTAGGTTCATCTAACATAATTAATTTCGGTTGATGAAGTAGTCCTTGAACAATTCCAACTTTTTTCTTATTACCATAAGATAACTCATCAATTTTTCTATTTAGATCAAGTTCCATAATATCTGCTAATTCGATAATCCTCTTAGAATGATCTCCTTTATAAAAACTAGCTGAATATTTTAGTAGTTCTTTAACTCGCATTTTATCATAATAAAATACCTCAGATGGTAGATATCCAATATCATTTCTAATTTCATGACCATACTTAAAGCAGTCTTTACCAAAAATTGTAGCTTGACCGCTTGTTGGATAAATTAGCGATAGAAGTAATCTTATTGTAGTTGATTTTCCAGCACCATTTGGTCCAATGAATCCAAATATCTCCCCTTCGTTTATTGATAAAGAGACATCTTCAATCCCTTTATTTTTCCCATAAAACTTAGTCAGATTAGTTGTTTCAATGATTTTCATATTTTACTCCTTTTTTGTGAAATAAACCTTACAATTAATTATACATTTTATATTGATTATAATAAAGAAATTCCTAAAAATAGTACAACACCAATAATCGTTCCAATTGATAACGTATTAGAAACATAATTTACCTCTTCTTTATTACTTCTATCCATGAATACAGTTATAACAAATGGTGCTGGTAAAACGAACATAGAATATAATGCGGTTTCTAAACTACTTAGTTCCAATGGTATTAATAAAAAGTTTCTTAGTAATAATGCGAATAATAATGCTAATATTATTTTTAATAAGGCAGTTGCAATCTCAAGTTTCATTCCTTTCAATGAAAACTTAAGTCCTCTACCAATAACTAAACATATGATAAATGCGGTTGGGGTACTAATAAATCGTAAACTATCTATAATTGTAGAATATACTACAGTTCCCTCTAGTTGATAAATTCCTGCGATTGATAAGCTAACACCAATAACAATAGCCCAAACAACAGGTGTTTTACTTGCAAGGGTTATTGATTGAATGGCTTTACTCTTATTAGTATCTTTTGCTGTTAATAACATTATTGATGGTACTAGAACCATAAAAATAAACAATTCATGTCCAATGTCTATAATACCTAAAGAGGATATAGCCTCAGTACCATAAATACCACCAAACAAAGCAAAACCAATCATACCTACTTCAAACCCTGTTAGTAAGTAGGGAAAGTAAGGTGATTTAATATGAAAAACTCTCGCTATTAATTTACCAATAAATAATAGTAATAAACAAGTTATAAAAATTACGATTATAACTAAAATATAAACTGTTTGAAATTCAATTTGAATAAAAGCTAATAATAAACTAGCTGGTAAAGTGATAATAACAACTATCTTTTTTAAAAACTCAATTACTCCATCACTCATGATTCTTTTTTTATATAGAAAGTATCCTATTATAATGGTAATAATTAGTGGTATTATTTTTACAATTACATCTATTTTTTCCATAGCCACCTTCAAATACTATTATATCATATTTTTTCATGGTAATTGAATGGTGATATCCTTTGTATAAGCATAATCTATTGTAAATAAAATTTTTACTTTATCCTTTTCTTTTATATCTTCATAAGTAATATTCACTACACCTTGTTGATTTCTCCATATATCAGCATGAACACTTTGAGAAGTTCTTATAAAATCACTAAAAATATTTTGTCTTATAAGAAGCCATGGAACTACTCTTCTGATAATAGTAAAATCATCAATTTGATTATCCTTTCCACTAATGTCAATTTTTAAATTGCCCTTATTATTAACTATTTCATATTGTAGTTGATTAAGTAATATTTCAAAAGCTCTATTATCAATTACCTCGTTAATTTCTTTTATCTGATTTAATTTTGGAATTGATACAATCACATCTTTTTCTGCTTTTTGTGTATAGAGTACTTGTGGAATAACTAATTGTAACTGCTGACTAGTTATTGGTATATCAAAAAAGAAAGTATTTCTATATCTGTTAATGTTACCAGGTCTTTCCATAGGTTCGTATATATTACCATGTTCATCTATAACATGAACAGACTGTGAGAATAATTCACTTTCATAATCTAACCACTCATAAGTAAGATGTTCTAACTCTCTAGAAGTTACATGACTAATAATTATTGAAACATCATTTTCAACCCGTTCCATATTAGCAAAGAAAATAATATCATCTGCAATAATCCAATTGGCAATTAAATCTTTATCAGATATTGGTTGTATCGTAGTCATCGTTAAATTAAGTGTAAGATTAGCGTTTGTAAAACCTATAGTATATATTTCATTATTATATGGCATATCTTCTAGTAAAAAACTTGCTTCAAAAATCCCCTCTGAACCCCAAATCATTGATGCTTTTATTTTCTTAGTTCCAACATATAAATATAAGTCTGATGAGACATCTTCAAAGGATGATGTTTGTAGTTTATTAGCAACCTCTTCAGATTTTTCATTATAAATATTTGATTCTACTTTTATAGTTAAGATATTTCCTTGTATATAAGCTGCGTAAATATCTAAAAATAATTCTTCTTTTTCATAAGTAACAGGTTCTATTAAAATTGATGTAATTTCTTGATTATCATCTTGTTCTATTACTCCCACTCCTGGTATAAATGAAAATGTCTTTTTAAGAAATGCATTAACTGGAGTATTGGGAATAGCAGCCAAAACAATAAAAGAAATTACTAATATAGCTACTAATGAATTAATAATATTCTTTACTTTAGCTTGTTTTATTTTCGCTTTAGTTTTTTTACTAATCCTTTTTATCATTATATCATCAAGTTTATTAAATCTATTTTGATCCTTTTTAATTAGTATGTCTATTTTTTTCATAGTATACCTTCCTTTGTTAAGTGAACTTGTAGCATTTTTTTTGCTCTACTTATTCTCTTATATACATTATCAATAGATATACCTAAAGATTTAGCAATATATGCTACTTCCTCACCAATAATATATTTTTGGTATAGTATCTGATCATCAGGTGGATCTAGTATGTTGATTTTATCAACAATAACTTGATAATCAATTGATATATCTTCTTCACTTAAAATTACACTATTTTCAATATCAAGGCTTAAAACTTGCCAATGCTTTTTATGTTTTCTAACATAATCAATGGCACATCCTCTAGCTATTAGGGTTATAAATGTTGAAAAGCTTGCTTTTTCTTTATTAAATTTTTTAGCTCTTTTCCATATTTTATATACAATATCACTAATACACTCTTCAACATCCTCTTGGTTTATAATTCCTGTATTTCTTACAATATGAGCAAACATTCCTCCGTATTGAGATAGTAATAAAGTTATAGCTTGTTGTTCCTTATTAAATAACATCTTAAATATTTCTTGTTCTTTCACTCTATCCTCCTATATTACTATCCGTATGCTTTTTTCCTTTTTAGACACCTATTTAAATAATAACATAAAACAAATGACATTCACCCCCCAAAAAATAATAATTTTTCGTATGTATATACATTAAAGAATAATTCTACGAAGTTATGCATTCAACAAAGTACTACATGAATTACAAGTTAATAGGAGGATGAATATGAAGAAAGTTATTGGTATTTTATTAGTTATAGTAATGTTCTTTTCAGTAGCTGTTCCCGTATTTGCTGCTAAACCAGAGCAATTACCTGAACAAGCAAATGATAAAGCAAAAGAAAACTATCAAGAAATGTTAACAAAACTATATGAAAAAGACCTTAATAAGGAGTATGGAAAAGATGTGGATCTATATCAATTCTACTTATCAGGAGATGTTATGCCTACTCCACCAGCGGGTGGCTATGGTTTATCTGATATTGAAGGTTCAGATATTTATTCAAGGCTTTTAGTTAAGCAATTAAACGAAGATAATGTGGCACTTGTAACTGGTGTTATAAAAGGATTTGAACCTAACTCTGAATATACCGTTTACATATCTAATGGATATGAGGTAGATACATCATTCCCTGGGTTATTAGCATCTAACATTCCAGCCTTTACTTTTGAGACAGATGAAGATGGTAATGGTATTTTTGAAGTAACTCTTACAAACGATGATGTAACATATGAAGATGGAATTGAATTATTCTCAGTATGGATTAATACTACTGGTGCAACTATATTAATTAGTGAAACAGTAACATTAGTAGATATGGATGTATATGATTTCTATCTATCAGGAGATGTTATGCCTTCTCCTCCATATGGTACAGCTGATATTGAGGATTCAGATGTGAAATCAGAACTAATAGTTACGCCCCTAGATGAAGATTATTTAGTGAATGTAGCTGGTGTTATGAAGGAATTAAACCCTGAAACTGAATATACTGTTTATATATCAAATGGATATGAGGTAGATACAGCATTTCCTGGGTTATTAACATCTAACATTCCAGCCTTTACTTTTATAACAGATGAAGATGGTTACGGTGAATGGGATGTAAATATTGCATATGGAGATGTTACCTTTGAAGATGGAATCGAATTGTTCTCAGTATGGATTAATGATGGTGTTACTATTCTAATTAGTGATGTTGTTACGCTAACTGAGTAAATAAATTATAAATTTTTATTATAGGCTGGTTAAATACCAGCCTATTTTTATTGTAATAGTTAACTAAATAAGCAAAAAAAACTACACAGTTACCTGTGTAGTAAATTAAGTTTATTCTCTTATTACGCAATTGGTGGAGTAAATACCCTAGTTCCTGCTTCTCTATCTAATTGAAAAACACCAGGTCCTTTGTCACCAATGAGTTTTACTTGGCCAATTAATGTGTTAAAAGAACTCTCTTCTTCTATTTGTTCTTTAATAAACCAATTTAAAAACTCAATAGCTGCATAATCTTTTAATTCATATGCAATATCCAATAAAAAACTTATTCTACTTGTAACAAATTTTTCATGTTCCAAAGATTTCTCTAAGGCGTCAAGCAGTGAAGTAAATTCTTCTGGAGGATTATCAAATCCAGTTATAATTGCATGTTCATCTCGCTCATGTAAATAATTTAAAAATTTATTTGCATGAAACTCTTCTTCATCCTTTTGTACTTTGAACCAATTTTCAAATCCTGGTAAATCATTTTCAGCACAATATGATGCCATTGATAAGTATAGAAATGCTGAATAAAATTCATAGGTGATCTGTTTATTGATTTCTTCAACTAATCGTTTATCCATTCTTATTTCCTCCTTTATAGACCTTCAATAGAATTTAAAAAGGCATCTAATGGTTGGTCTCCTAATAATTCTGTATCTTCATTAATGACAATTTTAGGAACGCCACTTACATTATATTTTGTTGATATTTCATTAAATGTATTTGCTTCAATCATCTGTGCGTTAACATTTTTATTCATAAAAGCTAATTTATGAGCTTTTGCAACTGCACCTGGACAATGAGGACAACTTAATGTAATAAATACTTTAATATCCACTGGTTTGTCAATTTTTTCAATTCTTGCAATAACATCATCTGGTAATACTTCTCCTGCACCTGAAACTTCAATTAATCCCATAATAAATGAGTTAATTTCGTGGCCTGCTGGAATACCATAAAACTTAATACCATAATCTTTATTATCTTTATCAAGTAATATAATAGCTGGTGTCATTGTTACACCTAAAGTTTTTGCTTTTTCATCACTTACATCAATAACCTCCAAAACCAATTTTTCGTTTAAATCAGTCATTTCTGTTACAAATGTCTTTGTGTCTGAACACGTTTCACATTCTTCCTCTTTTACTACAAGAACCACGTTAACCTGCTCTTTTAGTTGTTCAAAAAGCGTTTTTATTTGCTTTTTTGAATTATCATCGATCATTGCCATTTTTTCTCTTCCTCCTAATTAATGTTTTCCTTTATTAATATATTCTGTAGCACTCAAAGCAGCTTTCGCTCCTTCTGCTGCTGCAATAATAATCTGTTTATATTTTACATTGGCCACATCACCAGCTGCAAAGATACCAGGTTCACTAGTTTCTCCATTAGCATCTACTATGATTTCACCTTTATTATCTAATTTTACCAATCCTTTTAAACACTCAGTTTTTGGAACGTGCCCTATTTCAATAAATATACCTTCTACTTTTATTGACCTAACCTGTCCCGTATTTTTATCAAGGACAGTAACATTAGTCATTCTAGATTGGCCTATAATTTCCTTTATCTCTGTTCCTAAATATATTTCTATGTTTTCTTGTTCGTTTAATCTGTCTAATAATATTTGATCTGCTCTAAATTTACTTCGATGAACAATCATAACTTTTTTTGCTATTCTTGATAAATCAATGGCACTACCAATGGCTGCATTGCCACCACCAACTACCATTACAATACCATCTTGGTATAATGAGCCATCACAAATTGCACAATATGAAACACCTTTTCCATTATATTCTTTTTCTCCAGGTACACCTAACATTCTTGGGATACTACCAGTTGCAAAAATAACAGTCTTAGCTTTATAAGTTTCATTTCTTGCTGTGTGAATTTCTTTGTACTCTTTACATTCAATTTGTGTAACTTGAATTTCATCAGAAATCGGAACATCATATTCTTTTACATGCTCTTCAAATTCCTTCATTAGTTCTTCACCAGTAATCTTTGCATGTCCTAAATAATTTTCTACAATTTTAGTATCTAATACTTGTCCACCTACTTTTTGGGTAAGTATACCAACTTGTAATCCTTTTCTTTTTGCATATAAGGCTGCATTTAAGCCAGCTGGTCCACCACCAATAATTAAGGTGTCATATAACTTATCGCTTTCTACTCGTTTGCTTTTTACTGGTCCAATATTTAAACTAAATTCAATTGCCATCCTGTTACCTTTCTTTATGGAACTCTCATTCCTATATGTATTATACCATTTACAGTAAATTCTAAACAAAAAGTTCGCCTACAAACTAACTTTTTTATTTTCTTTTTTTATTTTCAATCACTCATTAAGATAATTCTTGCAGGTGCACCATCTGTACCTTCAATTTTAAGAGGTAGTGCAATCATTTTATAATTTCCTTCTGTAATATCTTTTAATCGTAATCCCTCAATAATAATTATCCTTTGACTCATTAATATTGTATGCGTATCATGATTTTTTTGTCCTCGTTCAATCCCCAGTGAATCGATTCCAACGCCAATTATTTTTTTATCAGCTAAATACTTTGCGCCACTTTTTTTTAGGTATATAAAATTAGTATCAAAAGAATTTGTATAAGAATTCTTGGTTTTTAATAGAATAAAAGAACCTTCACTAATATCTTTTGATTGTAAATGTTTTTTTGTAATACCATCTTCAACTTCTGATAAATCTAATACCTGGCAAGCTGTAACCAATTTTTCCAAAGGAATACTCTCAATGGTTTCTCCCTTATCAATCATATGAAAAGGAGCATCAATATGCGTTCCAGTATGAATATCCAAGGTAATAGATGATTCATTATAATGATCTTTTTCAAAAGTTTTTAAAACTTTTATCTTTGGTCGCTTTTCATCTATATTTTTATATACCATCATCTTCTCATGTATGGTCATTGAAATATCATATATCTTCATGTCTTATACCACTTATGATTTATTTCTAGTAATTGATTTGCCATATTAGGACCTTCTGTCCCAAATTCATAATTAGGATACTGATAGTTGTAATTTTTAATAGCTTTTTCAATACTCTCAATATATTTCCATG
>JAUUZV010000143.1 GCA_030592085.1 Clostridia bacterium
CCAGTAAAACTTAAGAGTGGAATGATAATAGGTGGAGGTAAAGTTTACCCTGAATTAAATTTTACACTTCCAACAATGATGATTAATGAAGATACTTTAAGTGAAGTAATTAATCAATATAAAAGTATAATTGAAGATGCATGTAAACGTGGTGTGGATCTTGAAATGGAAGGGTTTGTTACAGAGATTGAACTTCTTCCACCAACAACTTATAACCCTTCATGGGGAGAAGAAATCACCAAAGTAGTTAAAGAGATTCTTGTTGAATATGAAAATAAATATCAACTTAAACATTCAATAAGAATTACACCTGTTGATATTAGGGAAGATAAAAATTCACCTCATATGTTTAGAGGTAGTTATTTTGATTCTGTTATGGAAACATTTTATAAATGCGCAAAAGCAGGTGCTGAATTATTATCAATTGAGTCTATTGGTGGAAAAGATTTACATGATGATGCGATATTATATTGTGAACTTGATAAATCAATTTTTTCCTTAGGTGTTCTTGGAACATTAGATATGGGACATCTCTGGTCAAGTATTGGAGAAATTGCAAAAGAGACAAATACTATATCAGCAGGAGATACTGCATGTGGATTTGCAAATACTGCAATGGTGCTTGCTGATAGAAAGATGGTTCCTAAAGTCTTTGCATCAGTTGTAAGGGTTATTTCTGCTGTAAGAAGCCTTGTAGCTGTAGAAGAAGGAGCAGTAGGACCTGATAAAGATTGTGGTTATGAAGGTATTTATCTTAAAGCTATAGCTGGTATTCCTATTTCAATGGAAGGAAAATCAAGTGCTTGTGCACATTTAAGTCCTGTGGGAAATATAGCATCATGTGCTGCTGATTTATGGAGTAATGAATCAGTTCAAAATATTAAATTACTTGGTGGAATGGCACCAACTATTTCATTAGAACAATTAGAATATGACAGTAGATTAATGAACGTAGCTTTAAGTGATGGTTTAACAAAAGCAAATTACTTAAAAGATTGGTTAATCAGGTCAGATAGTTATTTAGATCCACAAGCTTATGTTCTTAATCCAGAAGTTGTATTTAGAATTTCACAGAAAATTATTGATGCAAAAGATGATTATTTATTAAGAACCAAAGCTGCAGCATTAGCAACAATTGAAGAACTTAGAAAAGGAATTAGCGAAAAGAAAGTTAAAGTTGAAGATAAAGAACTTGAATGGCTTGATAGAATGGAAGATCAAGTATTAAGTATTGAAGACGATAGTGAAGCTTTTACTGCTAGAATTATTGATGAAAACATGAACGAAAAATTCATTCCTTCAAAATATGACCTCTAAAAAATAATAGTTATGGAACTATAAAAATTTACTTCACTCAAATATGGGTGGAGTATTTTTTTATTTTCTAATAATAAATAATAAGGTTATAAGGTGTTTATCTGATGTTATATAACAAAATATGTATCATTCACTTTATTAAAATGCTTTATTTATATATGATAGGTATACTAGTATCAAAGAATTAGGGGGCATAATTATGAGATTATATAAAAAATTACTTTTTGTGTTAGTTATATTTATATTATTTGTTGGGTGTAATAATTCATCAAGTACCATAAAAGATGAAATAACACCTTTACCTGTGCTCACAAAAAATATTAACGAATATACAATTAATATTGGTGCTTTTTCCAGTCAATCCTATTTATTTGAAGATAAATGGAAAAGTGATGTAATAGACTGGCAAGATGAAATGAAAAACAAATATGGTGTAGATATTAATCTTAACTATATTTCACCATACTATGCTGATGAAATACTTAATGGTATTTATTATCAAGAAGCTATTTTAAAAGATGAAATTAGTGGTTTTATTAAATTAACTGGTATGCAAATTGGAAATTTAGGAGAAATGATTAATCAATCAACAATTTATCCTCTTGATGATTTTTTACAAAATAATAAATATTATCACTCCTTACCAGATGTGGTAAAAGAACCATTTATTATAAATGGTGTGACCTATGCAATACCTGCTGGAAATTCATATTTCCCTTCAATTAGATTACTTAGAAAAGATTTATTGGAGAAAACTGAACTTAAAGTTCCAACTACAACAGCTGAATTATATGAGGTACTTATGGCATTTAAGGAAGTTGATGGTGTTATACCAATTGTAGTTAGTGATACATACAATGTTATTTCTAATTTAAAAGATATATTATATGCTCATGGTTGTTATCCCTCATATAATGGAGGAATGGCAATTAGTTATGATCCATTAACTAAAGCATATGAAGATTATCTACTAAAACCAGAAGCTAAAGATGCGTTATTATATATAAATATGTTATTTGATAATAATTTATTACAAAGAAAAAATGTTGATCATTTTGAAGACTTTATAAAAGAAGATAATATGGGGTCATATTACTCAACTTTATATGATTTTGATGATACATATCAAAATGACTATGAAATTTCTTGGTATTTAAGTGGAAGTAATACTCAATACTTAATGGGAGTAAGAGCAGACTATTCAGCTTATGTCTTAACTGAGAATACAGAAAACCCACAAGAAGTTATTAATACCTTTATTGAAAGTCTTTTATCAACGAGGGATGGATATTTAATGGGTTACTTAGGACGAGAGGGAATAAAATATATAGAAGATGATAATATAATAAAAAGAGTTGAAAATGAAAACCGTATGCAGTTATTAGAATATAATAGTTATTACCACAATGATATTAAAAATATTACATTAAGTAATGGTGAGGCTTATTATGAAAATATAGATATGCTTAATAATGTAACTGAAAAATTATTAGCAGATCATTTAGCTTTTGTTACTCCACTTTTTCCTTATTATCCTAAATATCAAGAAGCAGCAATGATACATAATTGGTTTATGAATAACTTTATATTAAGAAGCGGAGAGGCTAATGTAGATGAAATAATTTCAGAATATATTACATATGTTAGAATATATGGTGGCACTGAAGCACTTGACTATCTTAATGATTTATACAATACTACACCTAGTTATAAGTATTATGATTGATAATTCATATTTACACTTACTATTGACACCAAAGATAAGGATGTTATAATAAATCTAATAAATAAATGCAGTGATACAGAAAGAGTAGTTATTTTAAAACTTTTAGAAAGCAAATGGTAATGGGAATTTGTAGTTAAGAAATAGTGGAAATCATCTGTTAGCAGTCTAACTGAAATAGTAGTAAGTTAAGAACGGTGATACACCGTTAAAAAAAACAAGTGGCTTATAATAAGCAATTTGGGTGGTACCGCGGAATAATCTCTTTCGTCCCTTTTGGATGGAAGAGTTTTTTTATATAAAGATTTGGAGGAATAGTTATGTATAAGAAGGTAGATACAAATTTAGATTTTGCTAAACGAGAAGAAAATGTAGTTAAGTTCTGGAGAGAAAACAATATATTTCAAAAAAGCATAGATCAGCGTCAAGGTGCTGAACTTTTTACATTTTTTGAAGGCCCTCCAACAGCAAATGGGAAACCACATATTGGCCATGTGTTAACAAGGGCCATTAAAGATTTAATCCCTAGATATAAGACTATGAAAGGGTATCAAGTATTAAGAAAAGCTGGTTGGGATACACATGGGTTACCTGTTGAACTTGAAGTTGAAAAAGCACTAGGAATTAATGGTAAACCTGAAATTGAAAAATTTGGTATGGAACCATTTATTGAAAAATGCAAAGAAAGTGTTTGGAAATATAAATTAAACTGGGAAGAAATGTCTGAAAAAGTTGGTTTTTGGGCTGATATGGACGATCCATATGTTACCTATGATAATAAATACATTGAATCTGAATGGTGGGCATTAAAGAAAATCTGGGATAAAGGATTATTATATAAAGGACACAAAATTATTCCATACTGCCCTAGATGTGGTACATCATTATCATCTCACGAAGTAGCACAAGGTTATCAAGATGTAAAAGATACCTCAATTTATGTTAAATTTGCAGTAAAAGAAATGGAAAATACATATTTTATGGCATGGACTACAACACCTTGGACACTACCATCTAATGCAGGATTAACTGTTGGTGGTAAATTAGAGTATGTAAAAGTTAAATATCAAGATGAATATTTAATTTTAGCTAAAGAATTAGCTAAAACCTTATTAGAAGATTATGAAGTTATTAAAGAATATAAAGGGAGCGACTTAGAATACATGGAGTATGAACCATTATTTGATTTTGGCACATACAAAGAAAAAGGATTTTATATTTGTTTAGGAGATTTTGTAACCTTAACTGACGGAACGGGTATTGTTCATACCGCTCCTGCATTTGGTGAAGATGATGCGATTATTGGTAGAACTTATGGTTTACCATTTATTCAATATGTTAATGAACAAGGATTAATGACTAAAGAGACTAAATTTTTAGCTGGAAAATTTGTAAAAGATGCAGATGCACTGGTTATAGATGATTTGCAAAAGAAAAATCTTCTATTTAAAGCTGTTGAATTTGAACATTCATATCCTCATTGCTGGAGATGTGATACTCCATTAATTTATTATGCAAGAAACTCTTGGTTCATTGAAATGACTAAATTAAGAGATAAATTACTTGAAAATAATAGTAAAATTAATTGGGTACCAAAAACAATAGGTGATAATCGATTTGGTAATTTCTTAAAGAATGTGGTTGATTGGAGTATTTCTAGAGAACGTTATTGGGGAACACCTCTACCAATTTGGGAATGTGTTGATGGACATAGACACGCAATTGGTAGTATTAAAGAACTTAAAGAGATGAGTAACAACTGTCCTGATGATATTGAATTGCATAAACCATATATTGATAAAGTAAATATTACTTGTCCTGAATGTGGTAAAGATATGAGTAGAATTTCTGAAGTTATTGACTGTTGGTTTGATTCAGGTTCTATGCCTTTTGCACAATGGCACTACCCATTTGAAAACAAAGAAACATTTGAAAGAAATTTCCCTGCTGACTTTATTTCAGAGGCAGTTGATCAAACTAGAGGATGGTTTTATACAATGTTAGCTATTTCAACATTGCTATTTGATAGTGAACCATTTAGAAATGTTGTTGTTTTAGGATTAGTACAAGATAAAAATGGAATTAAGATGAGTAAACATAAGGGAAATGTAGTTGATCCAATGGAAGTTATAAATAAGCAAGGTGCTGATGCAATTAGATGGTATTTTTATACAAATAGTGCTCCATGGTTACCAAGCCGTTTTTACGAAGAAGCTGTAAGTGAAGGTCAACGTAAATTTATGGGTACTCTTTGGAATACATATGCGTTTTATGTACTATATGCTAATATTGACTCATTTAACCCAACAAAGTATAAATTAGAACATGATAAATTATCGTTAATGGATCAATGGGTTCTATCATTACTAAATACGTTGGTTAAAGAAGTAGATGGATATTTAAGTGAATATAAAATTACTGAAGCGGGACGAGCTATGCAAATGTTTGTTGAGCAATTAAGTAATTGGTATATTAGACGTTCAAGGGAACGTTTCTGGCAAAGTGAAGAAAACCAAGACAAAATCAATGCATATATGACACTTTACACAGCATTGACTACAATTTGTAAATTGGCAGCACCATTTACACCATTTATGACTGAAGAAATTTATCGTAATTTAGTTATTAGTATAGATAATGAAGCAAAAGAAAGTATTCATTTATGTGATTATCCAGTTTATGACCAATCATTAATTAACAAAGATGTTGAAAAATACATGAATGATGTATTAGAAATAGTTGTTTTAGGCAGAAGTATTAGAAATACTGCAAATATGAAAAACAGACAGCCATTATCAACTATTTATGTGACTGGTAAACAAGCGTTACCTGAACTATATCAGAAAATTTTGCTAGATGAGTTAAATATAAAACAAGTTATAATGATTGATGATGCATCTTCTTTTATTGATTATAAATTAAAACCTAACTTGCGTAGTGTTGGGAAAAAATATGGTAAGTTAATTCCAAAAATCTATGAAGTCCTAGCTAATGCAAATGGTAGTGAAGTAATGGAGAAATTCTCCAAAAATGAAAGTATAAAATTTGTAATTGATGGACAAGATGTTATTTTAGATAGTGATGATGTACTAAGCGAGACAACAGAGAAAAGCGGTTATGTTTCACTAACTGATAATGAAACAACTGTAGTACTTGATACAAATTTAACTGAAAAACTTATTGAAGAAGGATTAGTAAGAGAAGTTATTAGTAAAATTCAGACCATGAGAAAAGAAGCTAAGTTTGATGTTACAGACCAAATTACTATTTCAGTATTTGATAATGAAACTATTATGAAAGTAGTGAAAGAAAACAATTCATATATTCAAAGTGAAACTTTATGTAAAAGTATTAATTATGAGTCAACAAATAATGATTATGAAAAAATGTGGAACATTAATGGTGAGAGAACTACATTCCAAGTAACAAAAATATAATTTAATAGCACAATAACTTTTCTTGGGATATTTCTTTTTTTAACAAAAATTAGTATAATAACTTTATGAGCAGAAAAGTAACATATCTATTTATAGGTTTTTTAATTAGCGTATTAGTATTAACTGTTGGTTGTGATAAGACAACAGTTGAGGAAATACCTACCTATTCATTTGAAATTTATTTAGCTACACTTGATAGTGTTGGTGAATTTGGCTATTTTGATTATGAAAATTTAATTCTTGAAGAAACTCCTGTTATAACAGATA
>JAUUZV010000078.1 GCA_030592085.1 Clostridia bacterium
ATAAACAGTGTCACAAATATCACCTTTTGAGTACCTCTTAAAACAACTGATACTACTACTAGTAAAATAGTTGAATAAAGCAAAGTGACATTTTCACTACCTCCTGTTGTAAACCAAGTAAATGGAATTAGAACAAAACACAGTAATATTAGTGTTGCATATTTTATCCATTTCATTCGTGATTTTTTTAAAACTGCAATTAGTGAAAAAACAGCATATATTAACAAGAAAACCCATTTAATCGATACTATGAATGGATAGCCAATAATTGTATTAATAATAATAGAGAAAATACTCATTCCACCCATAGATAACAATACTAAACTCATAATATTATATTCTAAATCATTTGTTTCATATTTTTTTATTATTCCCCTAATTTTTTTCATACAAGTATTATATCACTTTTGCAAAATAATGTTAATATTCAATAAAGGTTTATACTTTTTACAATTTTGCAAGTTTGACTACGTCAATATTGCATTTTTCGTGTTTTTCTTATTGATTACCCCCTTTTTAAGTGGTATAATACAATTCACTTTATGTAAATATTGCATTTTACATGATTTTGGGAGGAAGATGACTAATGGTTATAAATAGTTACCCACAAAGACAAGGTTTATATGATCCTCAATTTGAACATGACGCATGTGGAATTGGTGCTGTTGTTAATATTGATGGGCGACGTTCACATAAAGTAATTTCTAAAGCTTTACAAATACTTATTAACTTAGAACACCGTGGAGCTAGCGGAGCTGATGAAAACTCAGGAGATGGTGCTGGTATTTTAATACAAATACCTCATCTGTTTTTTAAAAAAGTAGCAAAACAAATGAATTTTTCTCTACCAGAGCAAGGAAAATATGGAGTGGGTATGTTCTTTTTCCCACAAGATGTCGAACTTCGTCAGCACTGCCAATATATTTTTGAACAAGCCGTTACTAACGAAGGACAAACCTTCTTAGGTTGGCGATTACTTCCATTAGAAGATACTTGTCTTGGGCACGAAGCCTTTAAATGTATGCCTTACATTATGCAGGCATTTATTGCTAGTTCAAGTGATATCACTAACGAAATGGATATGGAAAGAAAATTATATATAATTAGAAAGCAAACAGAAAATACATTAAAAAGAGAAAATATTGATTCTTTCTATATTTCATCACTTTCTTCTCGTACCATTGTTTATAAAGGAATGCTTTTAGCTGATCAAGTAGGTGCTTTTTATAAGGATCTTACACATCCCTCTGTAAAATCAGCCATTGCTTTAGTTCATTCTAGATATTCAACAAATACTTTCCCAAGTTGGGAGAGAGCTCATCCAAATAGATATATTATTCATAATGGAGAAATTAATACACTTCACGGTAATGTAAACTGGGTTAATGCTAGAAAATCAATGTTAGATTCTCAAATTTTTAAAGATGACTTATCTAAAGTATATCCCATTATTAATTCAGAGGGTTCTGATTCTGCAATGTTTGATAACTCTATGGAGTTTTTACATTTATCAGGCCGTTCATTGGCTCATTCAGCCATGATGATGATTCCAGAGCCATGGTCTAAAAGCAAGACTATGCCTAAGTACAAGAAAGATTTTTATGAATTTCACTCTTGTTTAATGGAGCCATGGGATGGCCCTGCATCTATTGTTTTCAGTGATGGAAAAATTGTTGGTGCTGTTTTAGATAGAAATGGATTACGTCCATCTAGATATTATGTTACAACAGATAATACATTGATACTTGCATCAGAAGTTGGAGTATTAGATATTGAAGAAGATGAAGTATTATATAAAGAACGCCTTCGTCCAGGTAGAATGTTACTAGTTGATACAGAAAACGGTCGTATTATTGGTGATGAAGAATTAAAAAAAGATATTGCAACTGAAAAACCATATGGAAAATGGTTAAAAGATAATATGAAAACAATTGATGAGTTAATACCTTATAAACCGTTAGTTAAAGAAAAAAATCAGAACTTAAATAAATTACAGTGTGCATTTGGTTATACTTATGAAGATGTAAATATTCTATTAAAAACCATGGCAGCCACTGGTAAGGAGTCTATTGGTGCAATGGGAAACGATGTTCCATTAGCTGTACTAAGTAAGCGTCCTCAATTATTATATAACTATTTTAAACAGTTATTTGCACAAGTAACAAATCCACCAATTGATGCCATTAGAGAAGAAATAGTAACAGGAACAGAACTGTATATTGGTTCACAGCAAAATCTTTTACAAGCAGAAGAAAAAAGTGCTAGGCAAATTAAAATAAACGGTCCCATATTAACTAATGAACAATTACACAAATTAGCCTGTATAAAAGAAGATGGTTTTAAATCAGCTATACTACCCTCTGTTTTTACACCTGATACTAATGGTGAAGGATTAAAAGAATCCCTATATAGATTGTTTGATAGAGCGGATCAAGCTATTGAAGAAAATGCTAATATATTGATTTTATCTGATAAGTCTTGTGACGCAACAAAAGCACCTATTCCTGCTTTATTAGCAGCAAGTGGGTTACATCATCATTTAATTAGAACTGGAAAACGAACTAGGGTTTCTATTATTGTGCAATCGGGTGAACCTAGAGAAATTCATCACTTTGCTGTTTTAATTGGTTATGGAGCATCAGCTATTAATCCATATTTGGCATTTGAAAGTGTAAAACAACTCCATGATAAAAATCAACTTGGTGATATTACAGCAGAACGTGCAGAAAAAAACATTGTAAAAGCTATTACCACAGGAATAGTTAAAGTCATGTCTAAAATGGGAATTTCCACCTTATTAAGTTATCAAGGAGCTCAAATATTTGAAGCATTAGGCATTTCAGAGAAAGTTATTAAGACATACTTTACAGGTACTCCTTCTAGAATTAAAGGTATGTCTTTAGAAGATATTGCTAAAGAAGTAATCCTTCGTCATAATAATACGTATCATATATTTAGAAAACACTATCAACTAGATGCTGGTGGAGATTATCGTTACCGAAGTAATGGTGAGTACCATTTATATAATCCAAAAACTATCCATTTATTACAAATGGCTTGTCGTAGTGGAAAATATGAACAATTTACTCAATACTCTGAATTAATAAATAAAGAAAGTAAAGCAACTTTGAGAAGTCTAATGGATTTTGATTCTCCCTTTGATTGCATTCCATTAGATACTGTAGAGAGTGTTGATAATATAGTTAAACGATTTAAAACAGGAGCCATGTCCTATGGCTCAATTTCACAAGAAACCCATGAAACCTTAGCCATTGCCATGAACCGTTTACACGGTAAAAGTAATACTGGTGAAGGTGGTGAAATTGTTGATAGATTTATTAAAGATAGTAATGGTGATTCTAGAAACTCAGCAATTAAACAAGTTGCTTCAGGTCGTTTTGGTGTTACTAGTCATTATCTTGTTAATTCCCAAGAAATTCAAATTAAAATGGCACAAGGTGCAAAACCTGGAGAAGGTGGACAGTTGCCTGGTAAAAAGGTCTATCCTTGGATTGCAAAAGCTAGATTATCTACACCAGGTGTAGGATTAATCTCTCCTCCTCCACATCATGATATTTATTCAATTGAAGATTTATCTCAATTGATTCACGATTTAAAAATGGCTAATCACCAAGCAGACATTAATGTTAAATTAGTCTCTGAGGTTGGTGTTGGAACTATTGCAGCTGGTGTAGCCAAAGGAAAAGCAGATGTTATTTTAATATCTGGTTATGATGGTGGTACAGGTGCTGCTCCTAGAACAAGCATGAAACACACTGGTTTACCATGGGAATTAGGATTAGCTGAAGCTAATCAAACATTAATATTAAATAATTTACGTGACAGAGTAAAACTTGAAACTGATGGTAAATTAATGACTGGTAGAGATGTTATTATAGCCGCTTTACTAGGCGCTGAAGAATTTGGTTTTTCAACTGCTCCATTAGTTGCTATTGGTTGTGTCATGATGAGAGTATGTAATTTAGATACATGTCCAGTCGGTGTGGCTACACAAAATCCTGAGCTTCGTAAGAATTTTAAAGGAAAACCTGAGTATGTTGAAAATTTCATGCGTTTTATTGCTAGAGAAATGAGAGAAATAATGGCTAGTCTTGGTTTTGCAACTATAAACGATATGGTTGGTCAAACTAGTGTATTAACCACTAAAGATTTAACGGATAATTTTAAAACAGCAAACTTAGATTTATCTTCTGTTTTCTATACTCCTCAATTACCTGCAGGTTCAAAACGTTATCGTGTAAAAAAACAAGACCATAAAATCGATAAATCTTTTGATGCTAGAATCCTAGACCACTTACTTCATGATGCTATTGCCAGTGGTAAAACAACCACTGCAATTTTACCCATTAGAAATACTGACAGAGATGTTGGAACATTTGTAGGTAGTAAAATAAGTCGTATTTATGCTGATAAAGGTTTAAAAGAAAATACCATTACATTACACTTGAAAGGTTCAGCAGGTCAAAGTTTTGGCGCATTTATGCCAACTGGTTTGACATTAATATTAGATGGAGATAGTAATGACTATGTAGGTAAAGGATTATCTGGTGGAAAAATTATAGTTAAATGTCCAGATGAAGCAATTTTTAAAGCAGAAGAAAATATTATTATTGGTAATGTAGCTTTTTATGGAGCTACTAAAGGTGAAGCATTTATTAACGGTATTGCAGGAGAGCGTTTCTGTGTTAGAAATTCAGGAGTTCACGCTGTTGTAGAAGGCGTTGGAGATCACGGATGTGAGTATATGACAGGTGGTATAGTCGTTGTTCTTGGTTCTGTTGGTAGAAACTTTGCAGCTGGTATGTCAGGAGGAGTTGCCTATGTATATAACAAAGATGACACTTTTAAAGATTATGTAAATCACGAAATGGTTCTTCTTGAAGAAATCACCAATAATAAAGAGGCAGATACTGTACGAAGTATGATAAAAAAACACTACAATTTTACTGGCAGTTTGTTAGCAGAGCGCTTACTTGATTCATGGGAAGAAACATTAGAAAACTTAGTAAAAGTTATTCCCATAGAGTATAAGGCAATCACGGAGCACATTAAGTTATTAGTCAATGAAGGAATTAATGAAGACGACGCTAACTTACAAGCTTTTAGAGCTAGTTTAATTAAGTAAAGGAGGCAACCATGGGAAAAGTAACTGGTTTTATGGAATATAATAGGCAAGAATCTCCCTATAGAGATGCCTTAGAGAGAATAAAAGACTGGGACGAACTTTATCTTCCAGTTAATGATGAGATACGGCTAGAACAAGCAGCTAGATGTATGGACTGTGGTACACCTTTTTGTCATAGTGGCATAATATATAACGGGCTTCCAAGTGGTTGTCCACTAAACAATTTAATTCCTGAATGGAATGACTTATTATTTAATGGTGAATATGAAGATGCTCTTAGTCGATTATTAATGACAAATAACTTTCCTGAATTTACAGGACGTGTATGTCCTGCCCCTTGTGAAGGTGCTTGTACTTTAGGAATTACAAACCCTCAAGTAACTATTAAAAATAATGAATTAGCAATTATTGAAATGGGTTTTTTAAAAGGGTGGATTAAACCTTTTAATCCTGTTAAGCGAACAGGTAAAAAAATTGCAGTAATTGGTTCTGGACCTTCTGGATTAGCTTGTGCAGAGCAGTTAAATAAAGTAGGTCACCTAGTTACTATATATGAAAAAGATGACCGCCCAGGTGGTTTGTTAATGTATGGCATTCCAAATATGAAACTTGATAAAAAATATGTAATAAGACGAACTGATTTAATGATACAGTCAGGTATAACCTTTATTCTTAACAGTGAAGTTGGAAAAGATATTACTAAAGATGAACTACTTAGTAACTACGATGCAGTTGTCTTTTGTATAGGAAGCTCTACACCAAGAGATTTAAATATAAAAAACAGAGAAGCCAAAGGTATCTACTTTGCAGTTGATTACTTATCAAAAAATACAAAAAGTTTACTTGATTCTTCTCACAAAGACAATCAATATATTTCTGCAAAAGATAAAAATGTTATTGTTATTGGTGGCGGAGATACAGGTAATGATTGTGTGGCAACAGCGTTAAGACAAGGATGCAAAAGTGTTCGTCAATTTGAAATTATGCCAGAGGCTCCAGATGAGCGAACTACTGAGAACCCATGGCCTGAATTTCCTCGTTACAAAAAAACCGATTATGGACAAAAAGAAGCCATTGCTCTTTTTAAAGAAGATCCAAGAATCTATCAAATTTCTACTAAGAGTTTTGAAAAAAATAGTGATAATCAAGTAACAGCATTAAATACAGTTAATGTAGAATGGAGCAAAGATTACGATGGGCGTTTCTTCCCAAGAGAAATTGCTGGATCTAACAAAAATTATCAAGCTGATTTAGTCTTACTAGCCATGGGATTTATTGGTCCTGATAGCGAGTTAATTAATTATTTCGAATTAGAAACTGATGAGCGAAGTAATATTAAAGCTACTTATCAAAAACATACTACAAATATTGACAAAGTATTTGCAGCAGGTGATACTAGAAGAGGACAGTCATTGATTGTCTGGGCCATAAGAGAAGGTAGAGAAGCTGCAAAAGCAGTTGATTTATCTTTAATGGGTACAACTTACCTACCATAAGGAGAAAACTATGAAATTATCGTTTATGACATTTTCAACCCCTGAACTTACTCTTAATGAGGTGCTAGAAGTTGCTAAAAAATATGGATATATTGGAGTTGAATTACGCATTGGAGCTAAGCATGCACATGGTGTAGAAACTACAATGTCTCTAGAAGAAATTAGAGAAGCTAAAAGCATTATCGATAAAAGTGGTATTGAAATTGTAGCTATTGCTACATCATGTGTTTTTGCAAATAAATTAACTTTTGATAAAAATCTAGCAGATGCTAAAGATGCAATTAAATTAGCATCAGCTTTTAACGTACCGGTAATTAGAACCTTTGGTGGCAAGTATCCAGATGATACTTCAAAAAACCAAGCACGTTCATTATTAAAAAAAGCGTATTCTCAATTAGCTTCAATAGCTAAAGAATATAAAGTTTATGTTTGTTTTGAAACCCACGATATGTGGTGTAACCCATATGATGTTGCTGAAATTCTAGCTTTTGTAAATAGTGAATATATTCAAGCAAATTGGGATTTAATGCATCCAATTACACACGGTTTTACCATGGAAGAATCTTTTAATGCTCTTAAGCCTTATATTAAACATGTTCACCTACACGATGGTAAAGGAATTCTAAATAATAGATCTCTTGGTTTAATTACAACGGGTCAAGGAAATATAGATCATAAGTTAGCTTTTGAATATTTACAGTCTATAAATTATAAAGGAGCATTAAGTGGTGAATGGATTAGTTGGGACCATTATTCTTTACACTTACCTCGTGAAATAAAAATATTAAAAACACTTATTTGATTTGATAACTATTTGATATGGTTTTTATAACAACTCTAACATCATCTCTACGTTCTCTTGGAACGGCTGCACAGTATGAAGCAATCTCTTCGTTAAAACCATCACGATTACTTTGCAAAAAACTACCTACTAAATATTCAAGGCTAACATGTAAGTGATTAGCAATATTAATCAAGATATGACAACTTACCTGATTTTTCCCATTTTCAATGTTTGACATATATGGTCGATTTACACCACATTTTTCTGCCAACTGTAACTGAGTCATGTTCAATTGCTTTCGCCTTTTTACCATGTTTTTTCCTATTGTTTTGTATACATCCATAATGTTACCTCTATACCTATATATAGGGTACAATTAATTAATCTTATTTAGAACATCATAACCACTACATAATGTATGCTATGTTATACATTTGTCTCTTTATGTGTGACTTTGGTAACACTCTTATGTTGATAAAAATAGTATAATGCTATAATATCAAGAAAAAGAATTTGGAGGAAACTAATTTATGGATGTCTTCGTGCTTTCGTTTTGGGGTATTACAATTATTTTATTTGTTATATCTCTTATAAAAGACAAGAAAAAAACCTTTGTCTCTATGAAAAAGTCAAAGAAAATGATGGGACATATGGTTATTGAAATTATTTCAATTATTTTTTTAATTGGTCTTATTTTAACTCTTATTCCCCCTGAGTCAATAGAAAATCTTTTAGGTTCAGCTAATGTATTTTTATCAACTATAGTTGCTGCTATTGTGGGTAGTATTACTCTTATACCTGCATTTGTTGCATTCCCTTTAGTTGGTTCATTTGTTGATGTTGGTGCAAGCATTGTTCCAGCAGTAGCATTTCTAACAACATTAACCATGGTAGGAATTGTAACTTTTCCACTTGAAAAGCAAGAATTTGGTTTAAAATTCGCAGTTACTAGAAATGTACTGAGTTTTTCTTTTGCCATAGTAATTGCACTAACAATGGGGGTTATATTATGATATTAGAAAAAATAAAAAAGCATAAGATGTTATTATTAGTAATCGCCACATACGGAGCTTTATTTATTTTCGCACCAGAAAAAGCATTAGCTTCAATAAATAATAGCGCTTACTATCTATTAGAAATGTTACAAGTGCTTCCAATTATTTTCTTAATAACTATTCTTATTGACGCTTGGGTTCCAAAAGAATTGATTACTAAAAAACTAGGAGCAAAATCAGGTTTAGCCGGTAATTTATTTTCCATTCTATTGGGGAGTTTATCAGCGGGTCCTATATATGCTGCCTTTCCATTAAGTAAATTATTACTAAAAAAAGGTGCAAGTGTTACAAACATTGTTATCATTTTAAGTTCATGGGCTGTTATAAAAGTACCAATGTTATTAAATGAAGTTAAATTCCTAGGTGTTAATTTTATGATAGTTAGGTGGATATTAACAGTTATAGCCATAATAATTATGGGATATTTAATATCTATAATTGTTAAAAAAGAAGACATACTATCTATTGAATCAGTAAGTGCTTATCAGCCATTAGTAAAAATTAATAAACAACATTGTATTGGTTGTGGTATTTGTGCACGAGTTTATCCAGAATACTTTGAAATGAACGATGATAAAGCAATTGTTAAATCATCAAAGGTTACTATTGATAATAAAGAAACCATTAAGGCATCTATAGATGATTGCCCTACTGATGCAATTACTATAGATCAAAAATCACCTATGAAACCTATGTAATACTAAAAAGACAGCAGATTGCTGCTGTCTTTTTTTTTAGTTCTTAAATTCAAATTTTACTGGCCGTTCAAATAAAGTTAGCAAAGCCTCTTTTACATCACATTGCTGATAAATGATTTCATATACCGCTTGAGATATTGGTAAATCTACTCCATGTTTTTTTCCAAGTAGCGTTAATGCTTTTACTGTTTTGACTCCCTCTGCTAGTTGGCTATATGGTTCTTTAGTAACTAACGCTTGTCCATATTGACGGTTATGGCTAAACGGTGAAAACAAAGTGGCTTGATAGTCACCTAAATGACTTAAACCATATGCCGTTACTTTATTTCCTCCCATGGCTTCAATTAATCTAGATACTTCCCTTGCACCTCTAGCCATTAATGCTCCTTTTAAACTAGAATATCCAAGACCATCTAATAATCCTGCTGCAATACCAATTACATTCTTAGCTGCTGCTCCAATTTCATTACCAATAAGATCATGACCATAATAGAATCTTATTAATTTACTACTAAGTTCTTTTACAAGTTTCTTTTTAATTATGTCATTATCACAATCAATAACCATACAATTTGGAATTCCATTTGCAAAATCTTCCACATGACCAGGTCCAACCCAAATAGCAACTTGAGTATTTTCACCTAGTTCTTCTTTCATAACTGTTGTTAAACTCTTACCTGTTTCTTGCTCAATCCCCTTCATACACAAAACAAAAATCTTATTTTGGTAATCTAAGCCTTTTAATTTCTTTGCTACATTTCGTAACTGCTGTGAACTTATGGAAATAGCAATAACTTCGCTACTTGAAATAACTAGAGATAAGTCACTAGTTAAAGTAATGCTTTTATCAAGAGTTATATAATCATTTTTTCTTGTTTCTTGTAATCGTTTTA
>JAUUZV010000012.1 GCA_030592085.1 Clostridia bacterium
GTAGAGCTAATTTTTCTGACTCCCACTATCCTGTGGATTACCATTCAGTGTATATCTTTGCAACTATCGCTAGGATTTATAAAAACCCATATTACCAATGGGCATTTTTAGAATTTAGGAAAATTGCAAAAGAAAGTAAATCTTTTTTAAAGAGAAGAAAAATGTCTGATTTTAGATTACAAGAAGAAACTTATGCATTTTTATCATATGATAAAAGTGTATCTCCAAAGTATCCTATTATTTATGATACTTTTAAAGTTTTCCAAGGATCAAATTATGGATTTTTATCGTCAAGAAATGCTTTTGGTAGACAAGATACAGGAACAGTAGTTTGTGCTAACGCTGGTACAAATGGGACTAATCATCACCAATTAGATATTGGACAAGTTATTATAACTTCAAATATGGAAAATTACATTTGTGATCCTGGATATGGATTTGCATATTATTTCAAAGATAAGAGTAAATCTACAATTAATAACTATTTTGCTAGAAATTCATTTGGCCATAATATTGTTACAATTGGAAACAATTCTCAAATAGATGGAGAAAAAGCAAAAGGTAAAATCATTGAATCTTTCCACAAAGATGGAACAAATTATTTTACAATTGAATTAACAAAAGCATATCGTAATGTAAAAAAAGCTTATAGGAAAATTATACATAAAGATAATATGGTTATTGTTTATGATGATTTTACTTTAATAAGTAGCGATACTGCTATGTTACGCTGGTTTTTTAATGGTAACTTAGTTTTGACAAATGGTAAATTTATTATTGATGGTAAAAATGGAAAGTGTATTGGAGAAGTAACTAGTATAAATGAAAAATTACAAATCACTTCATCATTTTACTCAGATGAAGGGTGTGTAGATAGAGCTAATAAATTATTACCACCTGTTGAATATCCTTATATGCAATTTAAATTAGGAAAATCAAAGCATCATATATTTAAAACAACATTTACCTTTATAAAAAAATAAGACCGGTAATTCCGGTCTATTTTCTATAATTGTTCACTTATTAAAACATTCATTTCAGTGGTACCAATTGGCGTTTCGCTTTCAATTGCAATATCACCAGTTCTATATCCTAAATCTAATACTTTATTAACTGCTTTTTCAATATCATTGGCAGCTTCGTTTTCTTTTAATGAATAACGCAACATCATAGCAGCTGAAAGTATTGTAGCAATTGGGTTAGCTTTGTTCTGTCCTGCAATATCTGGTGCTGATCCGTGTACTGGTTCATAAAGACCCATAGTTCCAATTGCTAAACTAGCTGATGGTAACATACCAATAGATCCTGTAATCATTGCAGCTTCATCTGATAAAATATCTCCAAACATATTTGATGTTACAATTACATCAAATTGATGTGGATCTTTTACTAATTGCATAGCAGCATTATCAACATACATATGGTTTAATGTTACTTCAGGGTAATCTTTGGCTACTTCTATAACTACTTTTCTCCATAATCGTGAGCTTTCTAACACATTAGCTTTATCAACACTAGTCAATATTTTTTTTCGCTTCATAGCAGATTCAAATCCAACAGTAGCAATTCTTTTAACTTCATCAATTGAATATTTCATAGTATCAAGAGAATAATCTTCTCCTTTTTCCTTCTTACCAAAGTAAATACCACCTGTTAATTCTCTAACAACTAGTATATCTAATTCATCACCAATTACTTCAGCTTTTAGTGGTGAAGCATCTTTTAAGGCATCATATATAATTGCAGGTCGTAAATTTGCAAATAAACCAAGAGCTTTTCTAATTCCAAGTAATCCAGCTTCTGGTCTAATAGGAGCATCATCCCATTTAGGACCACCTACTGCTCCTAGCATAACAGCATCACTTTTTTTACAAATATCAATTGTTTCATCAGGAAGTGGATGACCAGTTTCATCAATAGCAATTCCACCAATTAACCCTTTTGAATATTTTAAAGCAAATCCATGCTTTTTAGCTACTTTATCTAAGATATCTATGGCACAATTTGTTACATCAGGACCAATTCCATCCCCTTTTAATACTGCAATGTTATATGTTTTCATCTGTTCCTCATTTCATGTTTTTCTTAATATATCCTATTAAACCTTCACTTTTCATTATTTCTTGCATGAAAGGTGGAAACGGTTGTGCTGTATATTGTTTATTTTGAGTTTCATTTATAATTATTCCAGAATCAAAATCAACTGTGACTTGATCTCCTTCGTTAATTTCTTTTGCAGCTTGTTCGCATTCAAGAATTGGTAATCCAATGTTTACAGCATTACGATAAAAAATTCTAGCAAAAGTATTTGCGATTACACAAGAAATACCTGATTCTTTAATAGCAATTGGTGCATGCTCTCTACTTGAACCACAACCAAAGTTGTTTAGCGCAACCATTACGTCACCTTTATTAACTTTATTTACAAATTCGCTATCAATATCTTCCATACAATGACTAGCTAATTCAGCTGGGTCTGACGTATTTAAGTACCTTGCAGGTATGATTACATCTGTATCTACATTGTTCCCATATTTTATAACTTTTCCATGTGCTTTCATAATTTTCTCCTATAATTCATCAGGTGAGCCAATTCTACCTAAAATAGCGCTTGCGGCTGCAACTATTGGTGAAGCTAAATATACTTCACTTTCTGGATGACCCATTCTACCAACAAAATTTCTATTTGTGGTAGAAACAGCTCTCTCCCCTTTAGCTAAAATACCCATATGTCCGCCTAAACAAGGACCACATGTAGGTGTTGAAATAGCTGCTCCTGCATCAATAAATATATCAAATAAACCTTCATTCATAGCTTGCTTCCAAATCTTTTGAGTAGCAGGGAAAATAATACATCTTACTTCAGGGTGTACTTTACGACCTTTAAAAACTTCTGCGGCTTCTCTCATATCTTGTATTCTTCCATTTGTACATGAACCAATAACAGATTGGTCAATTTTAATATTTCCAACTTTATCAATTGTTCTTGTATTATCTGGTAAATGTGGAAATGATACTGTCATTTTAATTTTAGATAAATCAATTATTATTTCTTTTGAATATATTGCATCTTCATCTGCTTCAAATACTTCATAGGGTTTAGTAGAATGTTCTTTTATATATTCAAGAGTAATATCATCAACAGGAAAAATACCATTTTTAGCGCCAGCTTCTATTGCCATGTTTGCAATTGTAAAACGATCATCAATAGAAAGTGTTTTGATACCTTCTCCAACAAATTCCATAGACTTGTAAAGAGCACCATCAACACCAATCATTCCAATGATATGTAAAATCAAATCTTTTCCTGAAACATTTTTAGATAATTTATTATTAAGTGTGAACTTTATAGCTTCTGGAATCTTAAACCAAGCTTTCCCAGTAGCCATACCACTGGCCATATCAGTACTACCTACACCTGTTGAAAAAGCACCAAGTGCTCCATATGTACAAGTATGTGAATCTGCTCCAATAACAACATCACCAGCAGTTACTAAACCCTTTTCTGGTAATAGTGCATGTTCAATACCCATTTGTCCAACTTCAAAAAAGTTGCTAACTTCCATACCTTTAGCAAATTCTCTTATGAATTTAACTTGTTCTGCGCTTTTAATATCTTTATTAGGACAAAAATGGTCTGGAACAATAGCAATTTTTTCTTTGTCAAATACTTTTTCTACTCCAATTTTCCTAAACTCTTTTACAGCAACTGGTGTGGTAATATCATTTCCTAATACCATATCTAAATCAGCCATAATTAATTGTCCTGGCTTTACAAATTCAAGGTTTGCATGTTTAGCTAGTATTTTCTGAGTCATTGTCATTTTCATATTATATACCTCGCTTCTTATTATCTTACATAAATAATTACTCTTGAAATTAATTGCAAAGTTATTATATACTTAATTTTAGTATAATAACAATACATATTGCTTATGCATATTATAACTGGAGGTTATACCATGATACAGACAGATCTATATAAAACATTTTATTATGTCGCCACATATAAAAACATATCAAAAGCAGCTAAAGCTCTATTTATTTCACAACCAGCTGTAAGTAAATCTATTAAAAAGTTAGAAACCTTAACAAAGTGTATACTGTTTAATAGAAATTCAAAAGGCGTTTCTTTAAGTACAGAAGGAGAAATACTATTTGGTTATGTAAGTAAAGCTTTCATACATTTAGATAATGGTGAAAAAACTATTGAAAGAATAAGAAACAAAAAAGAAGGTATAGTAAAAATTAGTATCAGTAATACACTCTGTAAATACTTTTTTCTTCCATATTTACAGAATTACCATAACAAATATCCCGATATAAAGATCCAAATCGTAAATCGCCCATCTCCTAGTACATTAAATCTTCTTGATGAAAGTTTAATTGATTTTGGTATTATTAGCATTCCAAACGATAGAGCAAATTACAAATTTATTGAAATAATGACTGTTCATGATATTTTTGTTACATCAAACAGGTCATACAAAAAAAATACACAAGTAACCGTAGATGAAATAACAAAATATCCTTTAATGATGTTAGAAAAAGGTAATCAAACACGTTTATATCTAGATAACTTTTTATCTGTAAACAATATAAATATTACTCCTGAAATAGAAATTGGTAGTATGGATTACCTTATTGAATTTGCTAAAATTGGTATCGGTACTGCTTGTGTATTTAAGGAGTTTGTTTTAAATGAACTAAGAGATAATTTACTGTATCAAATACCAATTCATCCTGAACCTAAACCTAGAAAAATTGGTATTGTACTAAAAAACAACATACAACTATCAATTGCTGCAAAGACATTTATTGAATTTATAAAGGATAATTCTTAGTACTTAATATAAAAAAACCGAAATCTTTTAAGGGATTACGGTTGGAAAATCATTTTTTAATATCTATAAAAACCCTTTCTCCGGGTTTTACCATTCCGAGCTTTTCCTTCGCCACCTGTTCTATGTATAGTAAAGAATCAACGGTTTGCAGATTACCTTTTAATTGAACTTCTATGGCTTTTTGATCTGCTAACAAACTTTCTAATTGGCTCTTTTCTTTCTCTTTCGCATCAATCAACGGTTGTTGTGAAATAAGGATATATACAACATATCCTATAAACCCGACCTTTGCGAAAAATATTAATAACCCTGAAAATTTATTTTTCATCACTTTACCTTATCTTTTGTATATTGAAATTATAGTATATATAATTAAATAAATCAAGGAACTAGTTTTACTAATGTTAATACAATTATAGATAATATTCAATAAGAATTTTCACTTATCGTTTATTTGTTCATGCTCTCTTTACCTGGTTTATATTACCTTTGCTTTAGTATTCAGTGAAAAGAATTTACCTCAATTATAAGTTCTTTGACCTACTCGTTTCTAGTTTAGAAACATATTATTATATAACAAAATGATATTTCAAAGTATGTTGCTTTATTATTTATGCTTATTAATCCATTTAATAACATCTTTTTGTTGAAGAGTATTATTTGCAATTTCTAATCCAAGTTTCACTAATTCATCTTGTTTATAGTGTAATTTAATATTTTCTGTTTCAAGTAATATTAATAGAACGAATATTCCTTTTCTTTTATTACCATCTACAAATGGATGATTGCTTATTAAATTAAAGCAAATATTGGTACATTTCTCTTCAATAGAATTATATAAATCCACTCCATCAAAAGTTGAATAAGCATTATTGATTGCTGACTCTAGTAAATTTTTTTCTCTAATTCCTTCTTCTCCACCAGTTTCAGCTATTAATATTTTATGCAACCTAATAACCTGCTCTATGTTTAGTTTTATCATTTAGCTAATTCCTTAAAAGCAACAATATTTTCTTTCAAAATTTTTTCAGCAATATTATTTAATGAATCATTATCACTCAATGCTTCTTTTGAAAATTCCTCAAACTCTATTACTACATACTTAGGTTTATTATTTTTGAGGATTATAATAGATTTGTTTGCATCAACCATTTTTGCTACTTTAGAAATATTCTGATTAGCCTCTGTCATTGAAATCATTTTATTAGTATTAATTTGCATTTCATCACCTCCAATATATTATATCATATATAGGTAATATTTATCCTATATATGAATTGTAAAATTTATTATATTTCTATTGATAAAAACTAACGCATTACGTTAGCAACTTCAAGCGTTAGTTTTTCCTTTTTCTTAATTTATAATTTAGATAACTATATTATTCTTTTGCTAATTTATTTACTAAATCATATGCAAATACTAGTTCATCAACTGAGCAATGATCTTGTACAAAATGAGTTGTGCATACTAACCATCTTTTTCCTTTAAGAGTTTTAAAAACTCTTCTAATCTCTTTCTCAAGATTATCATAATCATTAAACCCTAAGGTAGTTTGAATACATAAACCACCTAGAATAGTAAACTTATCTTGATACTTCTCAAGATATGTCTTATAGCTCATATTAGCAGCTTCTTGATAAGGGTGAACCACATCAAATCCCAAATCAACAACACCATCTAATGCTGCATTAATATTTCCGTCTGAATGAAGACTTAAAAATACATCTCTCTTTTTAACAGCCTCTGTCATGATTTGATAATTTGGATAAATATATTCTTTCCACATATCATAACTAAACATCATGCTATTTTGCGCACCCCAGTCATCAGATATATGAATCATATCAACACCTAAGTCCATCATATTTTCTGCATTCTGTTTATTCCATAAAGCTTGTTTTTTATATACTTCTTTAATTAATTCTGGATATAAAGCTAAATACATAAGGTGATTTTCAATACCAAAAATACTATTTAAACTTTCAAAAATACCAGGTGTCTGTACATAACAAAAACGCTGTCTGTCCTTTTGATAAAAATCTAAATTTTTCTTTACTCTTATATAATCATCATCACTTACTTTACGAAAAGGAATTTCTAAAGCCTGTTCTGGAGTAACATAAGTTTTATTTTCAATGTATGGTAGCAGTTCATCTGTCCTATACGGAGAGGGTCCACCAAATATATGTGCTAAATCATATTCATAATGATCTTCAAAATTTCTAACTGAGCCAAAACGTTCACTTATCTGTTTATCTAAATTTGCACTAACCCATCCATAAACAGGTGTCTTTTTAACTTGCTCACCTTTGATAACTTTTTTGACTAATTCCCTTGAATTCATGTTCTTGCCTCTTTCTACACTTTTCTATATTATATATGATAAGATAGCAATATAAAACAGTAAATTGAGGTAAATAATGAGTCAAAAAAGTGACATTGTAAAAATAGCAAAAATGATGTATCAAAAAGAGATGGTAAATGCTTTTGAAGGTAATATCTCTATTAAGAACAATGATGAAATTATAATTACTCCATCACAAATTTGCAAAGGTTTATTAGATGAATCCATGCTAATGACCACAAATCTTGATGGAAAAGTCCTTAGTGGTGATTATAAAATCTCTTCAGAAACTGGGCTTCATATAGAAGCATATAAATTACGTAAAAACATTAATGCAGTTGTACATGCTCATTCACCTTATGCAACTGCCTTTGCTATTGCCAATAAGCCGATTGAAAGTAAAGCCTATCCTGAAATGATTGCCTTATTTAAGAAAGTTCCAATTATTAAATATGGAACACCATCCACAAAAGAAGTTTATGCTGATTTAAAAAACTATATATTTGATTACGATGTTGTTTTACTTCAAAATCATGGGATTGTAGCATTTGGAAGCGATGTGTTTGATGCATACTTCAAATTAGAGTCAATTGAAAGTATAGCTAAAGTACTTTTATTAAATCAATTACTAGGTGGTCCAAGTAATCTACCAGATGATGAAGTAAAAAAACTACTATCTTGGTAGTAATAAGAAATAGATTTTGGTATGATAATTAATAGCAAATTAGAGGAGGATACCTATGAGTTATGCTGATAAAATTTTTATTGATATGTGTAATGACATTCTAACAAATGGTATTAGTTCTAAAGGGCAAAAAATTCGTCCTCATTGGGAAGATGGTAAACCTGCTCATACTATTAAAAAATTTGGTGTGGTTAACCGTTATGACTTATCAAAAGAATTCCCAATTATGACACTAAAACATACTTCACTAAAAAAATCAGTAGATGAGCTATTATGGATTTGGCAAAAAAAATCTAATAACATAAATAATTTAAAATCAAAAATATGGAATTCTTGGGCTGATGAAGATGGTTCTATTGGTAAAGCATATGGTTATCAATTAGGAATAAAGCATCAATATAAAGAAGGTATGTTTGATCAAGTAGATCGTGTATTATATGACTTGAAAAATAATCCATATAGTAGAAGAATTATGACTAATTTATATAACCATCATGATCTTCATGAAATGAACTTATATCCTTGTGCTTATTCTATGACTTTTAATGTAACAGGAAATAAACTTAATACAATTTTAAATCAACGTTCACAAGATGTATTAGCTGCTAATAATTGGAATGTTGTTCAATACGCCACTTTAACCCATCTATTTGCCCATGTAAGCGGTTTAATTCCTGGTGAATTTATACATGTAATTGCAGATGCACACATTTATGATAGACACATTCCAATTGTAGAACAATTAATAACTCGTGAACAATATGATGCCCCACAATTTGTAATAAATACAGATAAAAATAACTTTTATGATTTTTCAACAGATGATTTTAAGCTGAGTGGTTATAAAAAAGGAGAACACATTAGTTTTCCAATTGCAATATAAGGAGAGACAATAATGAATATCATTGTAGCCGTTGATAAAAATTGGGGAATTGGTGCTAAGGATAATATGCCTTGGTATATTCCAGAAGACATGAAATTTTTCAAAGATATGACTATAAACAAAACAGTAGTTATGGGAAGAATAACTTTTTTATCTTTTCCAAAACAACTGCCTCTAAAAAATAGACAAAATATTATTTTAACAAGAGATGAAAATTTTATTGTAAAAGGTGCAACAGTAGTAAATGGAGTTAAATCACTTATAGATTATGTTAAAGATATAAAAGATGATGACGTATTTATTATTGGAGGACAAAGTATTTATCAAACTTTTGAAAAATACTGTCAAAAAGCTTATGTCACAAAAATTGATAATGAATATGAAGTTGATACATATTTCCCAAATTTAGATTTATTAGACCATTGGGAAATTAATAAAATTCACGATACAAAACATACTAAAGACGGCACTCCTTTTACAGTGTATGAATATATTAATACTCAATTATAGGTATGTTCATGGAAAGTTATACAATTTGAATCGTGAAAATTAATAGCACCGTTAATTGCAGTTCGCGAAACATACAATATTTTGTTTTCATGAAAAAGAAAATCTATATATTGAAATCCAACTTTAGTGTAATCTTCTTTAAATTCTGAATAATCTAATAAAAGAGCTTCATCTTTCCATGTAATGGTATCTCTTGAACTCATCAGTATAACTTTATTTCGTTTACCTGTATTTTCTTTATCAGCTCTATTAACAATTGTAAAATACTTTTTAGTAGTACTATCAAAACGAATAATGAATTTTGAGTTATTACCATCAAAATTAATAACCTTATTAAATGATAGTTTTTTGCTAGGTTCATCTTTATCAATAGATAACACTATTGCTTTTCCATAATTTATATAATCACTTCCAGTTGAGTACCTTAATATATTACACAACGAACCATCTTGTTTAATTACTACATTACCTTCTAGGTAACCTGGTTTTTCTGAATTTACTATTCCTTCCCACTGTTTACTATATTGAAGAAATGGAGTAACTACCCAGTTTTCACTATCCATTATATCTTTAGTAATATCAATTGATATTACTCCAGCTCCATGTCCCCCTAGATTCCATGAACCATATTCAATAGCAGTCCAAAGTCGATCATTGTGATTAACAATAGGCATAGGTGCTTTATGTGGTCCTCCAATTGTACGATTTCCACCTGGTATAATAATTATTGGTTTAGAAAATGTTTTTCCTTCATCATTTGATTTATAAAGTAATAAGTCACCATATTCTCCATTCATCCCCATTAAATAAACCTTATTATTAAAGTAAAATAAGGTTCCCCAAAAACAAGGAGTAATTGTTGATAAATAGTTCCAAGTTTTACCTGAATCATCTGAATAATTCAATATTGTAATATTTTGTTCCATTAAATAGAAAAATATATCGTGTGAAACTATCAAACGTCCAGAGGGTAATTTTAAAATAGAGGGACTTGCAGGACACATTCCTGATGGATGATATGTCATGTCATCTGGATGTATATAATTAATTACAGTTCCACCATAATCACCACATCTAAATAATCTGTTATTACTTCTTTTTGGTGCATCTTGTAAAAAGATATTATAATCCACATCATTTAAAAGATTTGTAATATGAATTACATTATCCCTTACAGTGATATATGTAGTTTGTTCATAGATACTATTTCCTATGATCTTAATAAAACATTCAGTGGATGAAGTTATATTATCAACTTGTACTTCCACACCATTTAAAAATGGTACAACTTTTAGTATTTTCACACCTATTCTCCTTGTAGTTCAAACCACTTTTTAAGCAATTCTTCATGTTCTAAATTTAACTTATCACGTTCTATAGTAAGTTCATGAAGTTTCTTGTAATCTGTCGCATATTCAATAATATCTCTATCAATAAGATTCATTTTTATTTCTAAATCAGCCATTAATTTTTCAGTTTTATTAATAGTAAAAACAGCTTTTCTTTTTCCTTTACCATAATTTTGATTAGTCGTTTGCTTTTTTTCACTAGTTTTAACTTTATCCATGCTTTCTTTTTTCTTATCAATCATTTTTTGATAGTAATCATAATTTCCTTCATAGGTTATAACACTACCATCTCTTACATCAATTACTTTTTCTGAAAACTTATTAATAAAATGTCTATCATGTGAAATAAACAACATAGTCCCATGGTATTGATTTATCGCTTCCTCTAATTCTTCTCTAGAAGAAATATCTAAATGATTTGTAGGTTCATCAAGAATAAGTAAATTTACATTATTTTGTAATTCTAATAATAATCTTAATCTGCTTTTTTCACCACCTGACAACATTCCAACTTTCTTAAAAACATCATCATTTGAAAACATATACTTTCCAAGCAAGTTTCTCCCAGATTGCAACGTCAATTTTAAATAATCGCATACTTCTTCTAGTAGTGTTTTATTTTCCTCATCAAAAAGTACTTCCTGTTCAAGATATGCGTAAGTAACACTTTTGCCAACTTTTATTTCGCCTTCATCAACAAATTCATTTCCTGTTATCATTTTTATCAATGTGCTTTTGCCAGCACCATTAGGTCCAATCATGGCTACTTTTTCATTTGATTTAATCATAAAATTTACATTCTTAAATAAATTTAACGTTCCATATGATTTACTAATATTTGTAGCTTTTATTATTTCATACCCACTTTTATCAAGCGTGTTAAAGGCCAGTGATAAGTTTCTCTCATTTAAAGGTTTATCTACTTTATCCATCAGTTCAATACGTTTTTCTAAGTTCTGTGCACGTTTAATGGCTGTTTCTGTTCCATAATCTCTCATTTGTCTAGCTGTTCTCATTAATCGGTCAATCTCTTTTTGCTGTCGTTTATAAAGTTTTAAATGCCGTTCTTCATCCTCTTGTTTCTGTTTTTGATAAGCATCATAATTTCCTTTATATGTTTTTGAATGTAAAAAAGATAATTCAATAACTTTTGTTGCAGTTTTATTAATAAAATAACGATCATGGGACACATAAAATACAGTCCCTTTATAATCTTTAATATACTCTTCAAGCCACTTAACGGCATCCATATCTAAATGATTAGTAGGTTCATCCATTAATAAAATATCAGGAGCCATTAACAACGATTTACCTAACATAATCAATGTTTGTTCTCCACCTGATAATTTTGTAAACTGATTTTTTAATACTTTTTCTGGAATTTTTAAGCCAGTAATTATTTTAGAAATTTTTTCACTAACATTATAACCACCCATAAATTCAAATTTATCATGTAATCGGCCATATTCTTTTATATGAGTTTGATTTGTAGGATTAGCAGCCATTAATTCATGTGCATCTTCCATGGCAGCTTGTAATTGATCAATTTTTAAAAATGCTAATTGTAAAATTTCATGACCAGTATGTTTATCACTAGCTTCATGAATTTGTTGTAAGTATGCAATTGTTCTGTTATTTTGAATAGAAAAAATTCCATCATCTATATCTATAGATTCAGTTAAAATATTGAAAATAGTGGTTTTTCCTGTTCCGTTTTTTCCTATTAATGCAACCTTCTCATTTTCATGAATATCAAAAGAAACTTTATCAAGTATTAAATTGTCCCCGTAGTTTTTTGTTACTGCGGTAAAATTGATAACTCCCATAGCCAACAGTATAGCACAGAAGTATTATAGAATGGGCAATATATGGGTCAGTTTAAAGATCCATATAATAATTAAAAGCGACCCAACTGTAATAAGAAGATATAGATTAAATTTTCTCATTTTTCTATTATCTATATTTTTTCGTCTTTTAATTAAATCAATAATTTGTAGTGGAACTTGTAGAAACAAATATGGAAATAATATAAATACTCCTGGATTATATTGATATGCTTCAAGAAAATTAAAATGAGCAAATAAAACAAAAGCTCTTGTTAACCCACAGGTTGGACAAGGTATGTGAAATATGCCATATATCATACAGCTATAAATACTATCTATTTTAATGTTCCCTATGTTTAAGTAAATTGTTTCTTGATTAAACTTAAGTAAAAAGGAAGCTAGAATTATCAAAATACTACCAATAAGGAAAATGATTGGTTCAATATATTTTTTCATTGTAATTTAAAACATATATGGTGTCATAAAAAATGACGCAAGCCCTAATGAAATATACAAAGCAAATGTTACTAAACCTAAAGCTGCAATAATTATTCCAGCAATTGCTAACCCTCTACCCTGCTCGTTACCTGTTTGCTTCATTTCGTTTAATGCAATAATACAAAAAACAAACCCAACAATTCCAACAGGAAAACAACAAGTAAGTCCCACTATTGCACAAACAAATCCTGTTATAGCTTTTTTATTAGTTACATATTCATTTACTTCTGGTTCAACATAAGTGTTTTCGTCCATGAGTTACCCTCCAATTAATATTACCCTTATTATATCAATACACAATATGAGGTTCAACTAATTTAGCATTTTCTAATAAATTTCTAATTTTTCTTATTCTCTTTTTATCGCAAATATATTAAACTGTATCTAGTTGGAGGTTAATTCTATGATGAACAGTATTGAACGTATAACAAATATCCTACAGAGAAAACCAGTTGATAGAATTGGGTTAATGGAACATTTTTGGTCTGACACAAAGAAAATATGGACTGAAAAAGGTAAAATTACTGAAGATGTAGACTTTGGTGAACATTTTAATTTTGACTTAGAATTATCTTGGGCATTTAAATTAACAGCTGATTTAAATTTTGTACCACAAATTATTGAAGAAACTGATGAAACTGTTTTAACTAGAGATGGTAACGGTGCTTTATTAAGAAGGCATAAGCTACATGATGGCACACCTGAACATGTAGATTTCCTTGTTAAGGAACGTAAAGCTTGGGAAGAGTACACTAAACCATTACTAAAAGCAACTGTAGATAGAATTAACTTTGATGATTATCGTACAAAAAAAGCAAAAGCTGCTTTACAAAATAAATTTTTCTGCCTCTCAGGTGTAAATGTTTTTGAATCTATGCATCCTGTGTGCGGACATGAGCACATGCTTGTGGGAATGGCACTAGACCCTGATTGGGTAAAAGATATGGTTGACACTTATTCAGACCTTATTGTTAACTTACAAGAAATACTATTTGAAAAAGAAGGTAAACCAGATGGCATATGGTATTACGAAGATATGGGTTTTAAGTTACGACCCTTCATGTCCCCTGCTATGTATGATGAAATAATTAAACCTGCTCATAAAAAAACCATTGATTTTGCAAAGAGCTTAGACTTACCAGTAATTATGCATTCATGTGGTTATGTAGAAACATTACTTCCAGGTATGATGGATGCAGGCATTGATTGTCTTCAAGTTATTGAAGTAAAAGCCGGAATGGATTTATTAAAATTATATAAACAATTTGGACAAGATCTTTCATTTATGGGTGGAATTGACGTTAGAGTTCTTTATACTAATGATAAAAAATTAATAGATAAAGAATTAGAAGAAAAAATACCATATGTAATGAAAAATTATGGATATGTTCTTCATTCAGATCATTCTATTCCAAATAATGTAGATTACGAAACTTATCAATACTTTATTGAAAAAGGAATGAAATTAGGTACATATTAGTCAATACTTTTCAAAAAGTCACTTCTAAAATCTCTTGAGCGATTAAAATAATCATCAAGTAGTTCAATATTGAATTCATTTACTATATCACCTATTGTTCTATCTTCAAGTTCATTATATATCATAATTGAACCTAAATATCCTGTATCATCAATAATAACTTTATCTCCATATTTTTTCTTAATGGCTGGAAGTTTATTGTTGTTATAATCTAAATGAACTAAGACACTATCTAAATTGACCGTTGCAGAACAATGGGTATTATAGTTTGAAGTTGAAGCTAATACACTACCATTCGGGGCCATAATTCTACTTTGTTTTCCAAATATTGATGATACAAAAAATGATTGTGTACTATATGCCCAAATTTGTTGTTGGAATCCTCCGTGAAACATTGAAGAAAAAAAGATAACTTCAGGGTGTAAGTCAATATATTGTTGCCTAAGTTCATCAAAATTCAAGTCAAAGCAAATAGCAAAACCAGCTTTTTTAATATTATTAAATGAACTAATTACTGCTTTTTTACCTGGAATAATGCCATCTTTAATTTCATCAATCATTGGGAACACCTTATTATATGTGGACACTACATTTCCGTCTTGATTAAATACTACACTTGAATTTGTATTTTCTAATTTACCACTATAAACAATGGTGATTTTATGCTCTTTAGCATAATTAGCAAAAAAGTCAGGCATAACATGAATTTTAGCTTCATAAAATTCTTTAGCAAACGAAGGATTTAAGTCTAAATATCTATCACAAGCTTCTGGTAATAAAACTACATCACTTTTTTCATTAACCGCTTGTTGCAATTCATTAATCCAGTATTCTTGCATGGCTTTTATAGCTATATCTACTTTCATTTCCCCATGGTATTGGTTGGGACGATGTCCTGATAATACAGATATTTTAACTTTCCTAGCCATTTGTAATTACCTCATTTGGAATATTGTCATAATATGATGAATTTAAAAAGATACCACCATCATTTTTTTCATAATCATCCATCATAAAAACTCCATTTTTGGCTGCTTGAAAACCTTCCTTTTTTAGCGGATGATAACTAATCATCTTCTCCCAATTAGTATAATTCATATCACCATTAGTTTCTAATAATCCTACAGATACACTGTCTAAAGTATCTATTCTACATGCCACATTACGATTTAATTCTAAGAGGAATGGATTTACAGTTAAGTCAGCAATAAAAGGTTTCATTCCTTTAATTATTGCAAAATCTAACATCTCTAAACTTTCAGACAACGTCTTTGCTACTGGCTTTAGTGCAATAGCACCATAACCCTGTTCAAATCGTTCATTTACTTCTTTGATTGAATGAGCGCTCTCATCACAAGCAAATAAACAAGGAAGTGAACTAACATCAATTTGCTTTTCCTCTGAAAATGGCTCTTCAAATAATCCTACATCTGGTAAAATCCCATTTACATCAAGATAATCAATGAGTGAAGATAGTTTATCATAATCTTCATATCTTCCATTAGCGTCTAAATATAAGATGGGTTTTTGAGTAGTTGTATATTGACATGTAGCATTTTTAGTTAGTTTGTATATTTCACTAATTCTCTGCTTGTCCCACTCATAATTATTACCAATTTTAATTTTTAAAAAGAATAGTCCGTTATTTAACATTTCACTAATTTCTTTTGTTGTTGTTGTATATGTAATTAGTGGAATAGATGCTACTTTATCATGGCATTTTTTTAAACCAGTTAATTTTGTAAATGATGAAACACCTTGTTCCTTAGCATATAATAACCATAATGCCATATCAATTGCTACTAAGGCATTTAAAATAAAAGTTTTTTTAACTTCTATCCCTGATGTTTCTCGTACATACGTATAACACTCATCAAAGAGCTGTCGTGTTGCTTGTTTTGGATGGTCAAATTTAATAGTTTGCAAGTATGCCAAAGCATACCTAGTAGTATCATACATTAACTGATCACCTTTTAATTGACCTAAGGTGGCAAAAACCTGTCCATCTGACCAAAGTACTGATTGAATACTTAACCCAGTCGCTTTTTGTTCTCCATTTCCAATGGTAACCGCTACTTGCCAAACATCACTAACATAACCACCTTTAAATCCAAAAGGTTTTAATAGAGGTTCAGTTACATATCCAATTGATCCATATTTAATTTTCATGATAGTAAATTTCGCTTTCTGTAATTTCCATAGGCTTCTTACTTTCAATAGATTGATCCACTTTGTAACTTATAACAGCAGCTCTTAAAGCAATATCTATTCCATTTGGACTAGGTGTATTATTTAAAATTGCATCTGCTAATAAATCAAGTTCAATCCTCTGTCCTTTATCAACCCCATCTAATTGCATAGCTATTTTATCATGACCTTCAAATCCATAATATTCCAATTCTTTAAATCCATTAATATAGATTGCTTTGTTGTTACAATAAATTTCTGTTACCTCTTTTTCAAAAGCTGAACAACCTGCACTTGCAATTAATGTAGTACATACACTACCATCAGCAAATGTTATTGTCACATTGGCACTATCAGGTACATTAACCTTTGTTTCATCTAAGAAAGTTCCACCTGCAGCATAAACGGAAATTGGGTCAGCATCAACTAATCTGCAGAATAAGTCAAATATATGACAACCTTCACCAACAAATCTTCCACCACCAATATCTTTTATATGAGCCCAATGTTCTTCTGGAAATGGTGCTTGTATTCTATGATAGGCCATTATTTTCCCTGATGTAGTATCCAATAACTCTTTCGCTTTTGTGACCAATGGTGCTAATCCCCTATTATATCCAATAGTGTATAAAACTCCATTTTCCTTAACAGCTTTTGCCACTCTCAAACAATCTTCATAAGTTAAAGCCATAGGTTTTTCACACATAATATGTTTTTTTGCATTGGCAGCTTTAACGCTCAAGTCTGCATGTGAATCATGTCTTGTGGTAATAAAAACCAAATCAATTTCTGGATCACCTAATATTTTTTCAATCTGATCAGTATAATACTCCCCTTTAAATTTTTCAAAAGCGCTTTTTGCAGCTTCTAGATTAATATCCATATAAGCTCTAATGATATATTTATCATTTTTCTCTAATAGTGGCATGTGCATATTTTGAGCGAATCCTCCACATCCAATAAATCCTACAGTAACTTTTCTCATAAGTAATTCCTCCCCCTACGTATTTATTATTATACTACTTTGTACTAAATTGTCATACATATCTTGTACACTTAATTTTCTAATTCTAATTCTATTTAAACACTGTCCATCGTCTTCTCCACCACAACAGTATGATAGTAATATAGTATCACCATCAATGTACATTGCTGTATAACAAAAACCAGCCAACTTATCGTCTTCAATCATAAAAAATTTACCAAATGTGCTACCATTATCTTCACTTATAGCACCAATTAATGGTGTTCGCCCCCACGAGAATCCTTCATTTGCAATAGGAGTGATAGGCACAGGATTATATATTGCTAAAATTCTTTCTTTATCAATACGTTTCATTGACATTGGTGATGTTGGTGAAAAGAATTTTGATGGTAAAAACTCACTCCATGTTTTTCCATAATCGTAGGAGTGTGATAAATACTGACATCCTAAATCAGTTCTACAATAACAAAGAAGATGACCATTTTCTATTTCAATTACTCCTGGTTCTTGTAACCCTGTATTACTATCACTTATATTAAGTGACCCAAATCCCTTAGATTCAACAAAAGTTTCACCATCATCTTCTGAGATAAAGAATCGTGCAATTCCACGGCTATCCCATGATTTCCAGTCAGAATAATCACTAATAAGACAACGATGAAATGCTGTAGGTATAATAATTGAATTATTAGATAATCTTATAATTCTCTCATTATTTGACACATAATATCCAGGATGAGGTATAGCACAAATTAATTTAGTAAATGTTTTACATTGGTCATATGATTTTCTAATATGTAATCTTAAGTCATGGAATCCATATCTTACTACATAAGCTACAATTATACAGTTATCTAATGGTAAAAATGATACAGCCATTATGTTCTTAGCTCCTACCTCATCTGGTGAAAACATAATTTTTTCATCACCAAACGTTTCTCCATTATCATAAGAATAAACAAATGCAATATATGCTTTTGATATATCTTGATGACCCTCTCCCATAAATTTGCTATATGCAAATATAATTGTTCCATCATCTAGCTTTACAAATGACCCCTCTGAGTTCCTAGGATTTTTGGCTGTTGGTGGAAAGTCTTTTATTATTTTCCCTATCATTTTTGTCCCCTTTCAAAATTGATATACTATATAAAATTAATGATAACCAGATAAACGAAAGTGAAATCATTCTATTAATTGAAAAATCCTCTCCCATAGCAAGTCCTGTAAACAGCATCATGGTTGGAGCAATCAATTGCAAAAATCCAACTCTAATAAGTGGTATTCTCTTTGTGGCTTCTGCAAAAAGAACTAATGGAGTAAGTGTTACTAAACCTGCAAAAACTATTAATGTTATAGTTTTTCCATCACCTACAAAAAGTGATATATCTCCGCTCCTTGATACTCCAAAAAGAATAATCAATGCTAGCGGTGTTAAAATAGCTGTTTCAATTGACATTGAATGCATACCAGAAAGTGTTGTTTTCTTTTTGAATAGTCCGTACACACCAAATGTTGTTCCTAATATAAGAGTTATATAAGGAATAACTCCCATACTTACAATATAATATAGGATACCTAATATTGCTAAAGAAAATGCAGCAATTTGTAGTTTCTCAAGTTTTTCTTTTAAAAATATTATTCCTAATAATATACTGGTAATTGGGTTTAAGTAATAGCCCATTCCAGCATCAATAATCATATTATTTGTAACAGCATAAATAAATGTAAACCAGTTAATAAATAACAATAAACTAATGACAATAAATCTTATAGTTGCTTTTTTGTTCTTAAAAATTAAAAAAACTGATAATTCTTTTTTATATATTAAATAAATAAGGCACATGGCAAATGAGAATAATATTCTATATGCTATAATCTCTATACTTGAAACATGCTTTAATTGTGCCCAGTAAAATGAGAAAAGACCCCATAATATATATGCAATAATAATAAAGATTGTTCCTTTTTTACTGTCATTCATAGTTGCCTACCTTATCTATAACTCTACATAAATATGAGTTTTCACCAATATAGCCTAAAATAATATCTTGTTCAGTAACACATGAAAGTAGTATCTCCCCTTTATCATATCTTTCTCTATCATGTATTATATAAATCTTTCCTTTATAAAAATCACAATCGGGATAGGATACATTATCTCGTTTATCAATTAGTAATTTATATGGAAATGTTAATCCATCATCTTCTGAAATCATAACATATAAATTATTTCTATTTGTAAAATTATAATGATTAATTAGCAATAATTTTCCAGAGGGTAATCTGCGAATATGAAAACGTGATACAGGACTATCGATATGACATTTTTGGCCTATTGACCATGTACATCCTTTATCATATGAGAAACTCTCCCCAATTCCATAACTAGTCCTTATTAACATCCACAAGCTATTATCAATTCGCTCTACAATCATATGTTCATCACAACTATATGCTCCAATATCTGCTTTTCCTATGACCTTATTATTATTACCATCTACAACAAAAGAACCTTCCCTTGTAGTATATCCTTTATAAAGTGGTCCTCTTTGCCATAAAGATACAGGTAATAGTAATTGATTATCATTGGTTTTAGTTGGTTTATTCATCATTATGCCATCACATAATCTTACTGGAGTGTTAAATATAGGTTGTTTTTCATCAGGTTTATAACAGACACTTTCAAATACACCTGCAATAGAATCATATACTTGGCCAAAACATTCAGAAAAATATAAGTGAATTTCGCCAAAGTTACCCTTGTATAAAGTAGGGTCAAAAAGCCTTTTATTTTCTTTTGGTTCATAAATTTTATATAGTGTAAAATTGATACCATCATCTGAATAAGTTAAGATGACATAATTCCCAACCATCTCACCTTTCATTCCAGAATAATATGCAACATAGATTCTACCTTTATCAGTAACTGCAATAGAGGGGATTCCCTGCCATACTCTGTTTTTAGAAAAATATTTTTCATCAACCATGTTGTAATCCCCTTGTGTAAACATTATAATCAGTATAACATCTTTAAGTAAGATTTGGTGGTGACACTCTCCCACCTAAGGTAGGAGCTTCTTGGGACGTACCAACTAATGTCGGTATAATTACCAAGCTAACCCCGTTTGCCCAACGGTTTTTGTTATTATCAATGACACCTAATATTCTTAATCCTTCTTCTTTTATATTAATAGCAGCATTGATATCTCTATTATGTTCTGTATTACATACACTACATGTCCATGTTCTCTCATCTAACTTTAGATTGTTATATATATTATAAC
>JAUUZV010000138.1 GCA_030592085.1 Clostridia bacterium
GTTCTTTAGAAATGACTCATTTATAACTATACAACAGCAATTTATATTATCGTTTTTTGAAAATAGTTTAAATGATGAAACAAATAGTTATCAACATATTGTGAATCAGTATGAAAATGATATAATAACAGTTAGAAGAGGTGAATAAAATGAAAAATATGTTTCAAGAAAATAAATGGCAAAAAATCCAAAAAGTTAAAAAAAAGAAGGCTGCTGCAAAAAAGCCTGAAGAAAAGAAAGAAGAAGTAACAAAGAAAGAGGAAAAATAGGAGAAACAATTTATGATAAGATGGATTGTAGTTTTCATAGTAACTTTTATCATTTATATGGTAATTGATTTGATGTGGCTTGGAATAATTGCAAAAAAACTTTATCGCAAACATTTAGGTTACTTAATGGCTAAGAAACATAATATGTTAGTCACAGTTGTTTTTTATATAGTTTTTGTTATTGGATTACTGTTTTTCGTTATCTATCCAGCCATAATCAAACAAAGTTTAGTTTATACTATTTTTGCAGGTTATTTCTTTGGCTTAGTTACATATGGAACATATGGTCTTACAAATTTTGCGACTATAAAAATGTGGCCAATTAAAATCACAATAATTGATTTGATTTGGGGTAGTTCATTATGTGGATTAACCTCTTTGATTAGTTTTCTAATATTTAAAAATTATCTCTAATTAGCAAGTTCACTTTCTAATATCTCTTAATATATCTTGATATTTCTCATTAACTTCATCAACTATATTTTCCCAGCTTTTATAAATAGTTATATAAGCATTTTCACCAATTTGTTTTAATTTAATCTTATTTTTAACTGACTGTTTTATTACTTTCACAAAGCATTCCACATTATTATCGCATAAATATCCATTTCTCTCATGAGTAATACCTTCTGCAGCATTTGAATCTCTTATTAAAATTGCAGGTGTTTTCATTGCAGCAGCCTCTTTTAACACAATTGGTGCATTATCATATACTGAAGGGAAAATAAATAGGTCAGCTCTGGCAAATAAACTTTTCAAATCATCACGATTCGTTATAACTCCAACATATATAATATAGTCCTCTATTCCAAGTTCTTTGATTAAATTGAAAAAATCTTTTTTTGCGTTTCCTTCTCCAGCAATTAATATTTTACATTTAAAGTCTGCAGTCTTTAAACTAGCGATAGCTTCAGCTATTAATTTTATGTTTTTTTGCCAAATAATTTGCCCTGTGTAGAGTAATACTAATTCTTCATTATTAATATTATATTTTTCATTTACTCTCCTACATCTTTTATCATAATCATTAGGATAAGTAAAATCTGTACCATTTGGGATAATATCAATATACCCACTGTACCCATAGCTTTTCAGTGTATTTGCGCTTCCTTTACTAACTGCCCATACATAATCAACTGAGTTATAAAACTCAATAGTTTTCTCTAATGCAAATTTAGATAAACTTTCACTTTTTAATTCTTCTTTAAAATCATCATATAACTTAGAATGAAAAGTTGTAATAATAGGAACTTTTTTTTTCTTTGCTATTCCCATAGCAAAAGCCCCTGCTGAAAAAGGTGAATGTGTATGTACAATATCAAAATCAATATTGTACAAATCTTTTCGTACTTTACTGCTTAATAATGGTAAACCTAACCGATATGGTTTCTTAAAAAGCAATGGGACTGACAAATATCTATATACAGTAAACTCTTCATTATCTTCATGCTTAGGGAAAGATGGAGTAATTACATAACTTTTCCCATGTTTTTTATTTAACCAATAAGCATAATTTTTCACCACATTAGCAACCCCATCCATAATAGGAGGGAAAGAATCATTAAACTGTCCAGTAATCATAATAATCTCCTTTAATTGGCAAACTTATTATATAGTTTTCATTTTTCTAATACAACCTTCTTAACTGATTATTAATAAAACATTAATCATTAATTATACCTTTCTCATTTGATATATTATCTTTTTGATACTATCCTTTGACAGATGAAATAATTGGGCAATTTGTTCCATTGATTGTCCATGAAGGTACTGTTTATAAATCTTGTTGTTTCTATTAATTAAATATTCCTTAGTCCCATTTTTTTCTCCCCAACCTACCCGCTCTTGTTGATTAGCTGGAATATATATGTTTTCTCCTGTTATGTATTGTTGTATCTGTTTTAATAATTTAGAAGGTAAAATGTCTTTACCATTTTTATATGTCAAAATATTCTCCATTTCATTTTCAAATACAAAAAACACGATAATCACATCGTGTAAATAAGTAAATGATTAACTTTTCCTCGCCACAAATGTAGCTTATATTAAATTAAGTGGAAATCACCTGTATACTATTCATTGAAAATTACCTCCTTTTTTAGTTGGTAATAATATTATAACCAACTCACGTGTTTTAAGCAAATAAAAGGCGACTAAGCTATAGCCGCCTTTTTGAAGTCTTGATTATCTCAAGACCACCTCGTTACTTATAATCATTTCATCACTCCTTTCATTTAGGATTTTTGTATATATACAAATCAAGTATAATAAAGGAGTAGTTATATATCAAGATAATAAATAATTATATAAATATTTACCTTATTTTGCTAAAGATCCCATTGGGTCCCAAGGGTTTAATTCCACTAATTTTTCATCAAGAACACTTAATAAATCTTTTGATAAATGCTTTTTGTGGATGGCTACTTCATACATGTACTCATCAAACCACTCATCTGTCATTGTAAAGTATCCTTTTTTCCCTCTCTTATCTCCCCAACTATTTTCTACCTTCCATCTATTAATCGTTCCATCAGTTTGAATGTTAACTCCAGTAAAAACCATGGCATGTGTTAATACACTTTCAGCATAATCTAATCTATTTGCTTTACTCATTGCAAATGGTGTGTTCAGTGGAAGTTCAAAATTATAGACTCCCATACTCATAACTCCATCTTCTGAATTACTCATCTGACCAACATCACAACCAAACCAAGTTGGTTCATCATCTAGTAATTGTTTTTTTGTTAATTGTTTCATTGTGTCGATATTTACATTTAAGTACTTGATTTTTTCACCTTCAAATACATTTCCTAAGTACTTTACAGTATAAACACGATTAAACGGTTTATCTACTGTTGGAGCATTTATGATTGAAACATAATCATCTAGATTTACTTTCACAACATCACTAAAAAATTGTAAACTATTCATATTCTCAGTAAGATGATATTTTCCATCTTTGTCAGTATATTCAAAATCAAAAGTATCAATTGGTTTAGATAGAAATTTGCACAGCATATCATAGATTGTTTGAACCATTTTTATTTTTTCATTCCGTAATTCTTCAATGGAAACATCGCTTAAATGTTTTTCTCGCAAAGTACATGCAAATTCTCGTAATTTAACAATAAGTAATTTATTCATCATACGTGAATTACTACTATGAAAAGACTCTGGCATTACATCTTTTGGAATAACACCATATTTTTTTACTAAGTTACTAAACATATCCCACTGTCCACCATCTTCTACTATATGAGTTAGTAGGTGATTAATAGTTCTTGAGCTAGTTTCTAAGTCAAGGGTATCTAAGATGCTTTCTAAAAAATAATTAGCTTTTTCTAATTTGTCGTAAAACATTAAATAACTTTGTGACAATTCAAAGTCTTTAATATCTAGTTTTTTCTCAATTTCATGTCTAAATAAATTTAATCCTGCAAATAACCAGCATCGACCACTTGAATTTTGTGCAGTAACTTTACTTGTTTTTATCTCCTTTGAAAACGCCATTTTTGTTTGATAACTATCGTTAAATACTTTTGCTACTTTTAAAATACCAACACTTGTTATAGCATTCATATATGCTGTGTTATTTGAGTTTTCTAAAAACTGTTCACCAAAATTTCTTACTTGCTCTTTTGTTAATTCTTTCATCTTTTCTCCTTTATCTATTTGTTAATACAGAATGTGCTTTTTTTAATTCTTCTGGGATGTCAATTGATTGAGGACAATGAACTTTACAAACTCCACAATCAACACATTTATCAGCTCCATTCCCACTAAACATTAATGAATCTTTATATACAAGTTTATCAATAAAATGATTACTCATCATTGATACACTATTGTATAGCTTAAAAACTTCAGGGATATTTACATCATATGGACATGGCATACAATAACCACAACTTGTACAATTAACAGCATTTTTCTTTTCAAATATCTCTCTTACTTGTGTCATTAAAAATAAATCTTCTTTTGACATGCAATCATATTCCCCTTGTTCAAATATAGCTAAATTTTGTTTTAATTGTTCAAGAGTGCTAACACCGCTAAGTATCACATCTGCTTCTCTAAGGCTATACAACCAGCGAAAAGCCCACTCAATTAATAAACGTTTTGTTGGATATTCATCTAATAACTTGTCTATCTCAGTTGGATAATTGGTTATAAGATGCCCTCCTCTTAAAGGTTCCATAACGACAGTAGCAGCACCTTTATTATGTGCATAAACAAGACCATCTAAACCTGCTTGTTGGAATTCATCAAGTATATTAAGCTGTACTTGTGCCATTTCCCAATCGAAAGCATCAAATATTTCTTTAAATAATTCATTTGTGCCATGAAAAGAAAACGCCTTATGCCTAATTTTCCCTTTTTTAACCATTTTATCTAAGAAAGTAAATCCGTCATACTTAAGAACACTTTCGTAATTTTGTGATCCTAAACTATGAAGCAAGTATAAATCAACATAATCAGTTTTTAACCTTATTAACTCTTCATCAAGATATTTTTCAAAATCATCATATTTTTTGACATCCCAAACTGGGCTTTTTGTAGCAATTATCGCCTTATTCCTATAACCACCTTGTAACGCAATACCTAGTTTTTCTTCACTATCTTTGTAAATGTATGCTGTATCAAGATAATTAATACCATTATCTAAAGCATATCTAACTAGTTGACTAGTTTCCTCTTGCGATTTAGGAAATCTCATACATCCAAGTCCAAATCGTGCTGCTTTTAATTGTGTTTTACCAAATTTTACTTTCTGCATATTTCCCTCTTTATATATTCTCTCGATTGTCTATTTCATAATGACTTCCAGTAACTTTTTTTGCTTTTGCTTTTAACTCTGCACATATGTCATTTATATGTAAATAACTTGAGTAAACACCATTTGATAAATTTACTCCAGCAATTGAGATTGAAACAATAGGATACTTCACTGTTTTACCTTCCCTATTCTTTGATACTATATACCCCTGTTTTAAGTCTGCTGCTGTATAAAATTCTTTTATTCCTTGATCAAATGCTTCAATAAATGAAGTTACATAGTTAAGAGCATGATTTTCACATATAACTAGTACAAAATCATCGCCACCTACATGACCTAAAAACATTTCTGGACACCTTGTTTGCTTTTTTATTTCATGAAACAAATTAGCAGTATATGCAATCACTTTATCTCCATTAGCAAAACCATATTTGTCATTATACGATTTAAAATTATCTAAATCTGCATATAACACATAATACTTCTTATTTTCAGCTAATGCTTTTTCTATGAATTTTTGGATGCTATTATTCCCAGGCATCCCTGTAATAGGATTAGCGTCTAATGCTAGTTGATACATTCTTTTTAATTCACTCATAGCTTCTGCTAATTTTAAATGATTCATAATTCTTGCTTTTACTATAATTGGAACATAAGGTTTTGTAATATAATCAGCTCCACCAAATTCAAATGCTTTTGCCTCATCCATTGCTTCTGATACAGCTGTAATAAAGATTACAGGAATATCTGTGGTTATGCTGTCTAGTTTTAATCTCTTACATACTTCATAACCATCAATACCAGGCATGATAATATCAAGCAATATTAAGTCTGGTTTTTTACTTTTAGCAACTTCAATACCCTTTAATCCGTCTTTTGCAAAGTAGACTTTATAATCATTATTAAGTAATCCTACCAAAACCTTAATTGATTCAACAGAATCATCTATTATAAGTATCTCTTTTTTGTTATCGTTAGCCATTAATATCTTCTCCCTCAATAAGCTCTTCTGTAACATCGTGAAGCAGTATTTTTGCTTCATCAAACTGTAAGTCGTTAATAAATTTTTCCATATTCTTTATTATTTCTCGTTTTTGATATGGAATTTTTCCTATTAATATTTCTAAGGTATCTAATGCTTCTGTATTGTATTCATCTAATTGCATATTTAATTTCTCTAATAACTCTATTACTCTTGCAATATCAATCACTTTAACAGGTTCATTTTTATTGCTTTTTATTGTTAATAAGTATTTATTAATACCATCCATTACTATATTAAGTTCATCTTTAAAATTAGATAGTAATTGTTTATTATGCAATTTACTTGTATATGATATTTCTAAATCACCTGCTATTTTACATAATTTAGACGCACCTAAATTTCCACTACTCCCTCTAATTGTGTGAACTAGTAATTTATTATCTTCGTATTTTTTTAATTGAATATTTAAAATAATCTCATCATAGACATTTCTATATTTTTCTAAAAATGTATTTAACAATTTTATATAAAGTATTTGGTTATTAGTTACACGATTTAATCCTTCAACTGTATTAATACCTATTATATTAATATTTTGTATTGTTGATTTACTATTTGCAATATAATTACGATGGATATTATCTTTAAATGATTTTTTAGGTTCAATTAACTGTCCTAAGGCTTTAAACAATTTATCTAACTCAATTGGCTTATTAATATGGTCATCCATTCCAATATCCATGTTTTTCGCTCGTTCTTCAGCTAGTGCATGAGCAGTCATCGCAATAATTGGGATGCTATTATACCATTCGTTTTTTTCTCTTATTATCTTTGTTGCTTGTCGTCCATCTAAATGTGGCATTTGAATATCCATTAAA
>JAUUZV010000024.1 GCA_030592085.1 Clostridia bacterium
AATTGGCAAAGTAAATGACTTGTTAGGAGTATTTTATAGTATGCCAGTTATTGTTATCTATAGTATAATTGGTCTAGGATTAACAATCTATATTAGTAAAATGAAAGAAATGGCCAAAACGAATGAAGGTTATTAGTTTAAACAATGAATATATTAGTAGAAGCTGGGCTTTTAATCAGCACAAGCTATATACTATATCCATAAAAAATCAGCAAACAGGTGTTGAATATGTGAGTGAGCCTATTATAGAAAATGATTTTTTCTATGAAGGATTAACTTATGAAACTAGATGGTCATATAAATCTAATCCATATAATTTTAAGTTAATATCTAATAAAAAAGAAAAATTTCCAAAGGGTATTTATAAAGCTTCATATGAGAAACTTACAATAATTATTTTAGATGAATATCATGGTGTAACCATAAACTATATTGCTATTTTATATGAGAAAGCAAAAGCAATTAAAACTTTCATAGAAATTACTACTAGTAATTTACCAGAGTGGTATTTTTTCCATGAGCGATTTAATGCCATAGATACTTATCCAATTAATCTAGATGGTGCTAATTTAACAAGTTGTGAGTTCTTTACTAGAACTGACTATACTAATGATTTAATTAAGGTTAATAATAGTGAATATGGCTTTTCAAAAGCAAATCTATTATTTATTGATTATGATAATCATGGATTATTTATTTTAAAAGAAAGTCCAACTTTTACTGATAGTCAACCTGAGTGTTTTGGTCATTTATACATTGGTAGTCAATTTATCCATACTTTAGGTACAGGAATTATGCCCCATGAATTTAGTGGGGAAACAATGGTGTCATATAGTTCTGTTATAGGTATATACGAAGGCGTAGAAGATAAAAAATATATATCACTAAAAGACTATCAAGTTAAAGATTCTAATTATTATCCAATGATTGTATCAAACCCATGGGGTGATAGGAAATGGATGGCACATATTAGTGAAGAATTTGTGTGTAAAGAGATTAGTGCAGCTGCACAAATGGGCGCAGAATATTATCAAATAGATGATGGGTGGAATAAGGGAAATGGCCTTATTCATGTAGGGTATTCTAAAAAAATGGATATGGGATTTTGGGAAATAGATAAAGAAAAATTCCCAGATGACTTTAAAAAAATAGTTAAAGTTGCAAATGAAAAAAATATTAAACTTGCATTATGGATTGGACTTGATTGTAATTGTTTATACAGGAATTATGTAGAGCAAGCAGATATTATTTTCAATATGTATAAAAAATATAATATAAAAGTTTTTAAAATCGATATTATGAAATTAAGAAACTATGAAAGTAGAGAAAATATTGAAAAACTGTTTAAATTATTACGAGAAAAAAGTAATGGTGAAATAATTTTTAATCTTGATGTGACCAATGATAAACGAAGTGGATATTTCTTATTTAATGAATATGGCATAATTTTTCTAGAAAATCGATATGAAAGCAAAGGATATAGTAACTCTTATTCTCCATATTTAACATTAAAAAATCAATGGGATTTAGCTAAATATGTTCCATTGCAAAATCTACAAATTGAATTCTTGAATATAAGGAAACCGAATTATTCAGCAGAATATAGGCTTGCAATTACCTATTTTGCAAATCCTCTAGCTTGGTTTGAACCATCTAATTTAGATGAGGAAACAATGAATATTTTTAAAAATGGTCTATTAATTTATAAAGAACATAGACAAGAAATATTTAATGGAAGTATTTTACCAATTGGCCAACGACCATCAGGACATTCTTATACTGGATTTATTTCATATAACCAAGCTGTATCAGATGCTTATCTTTTATTATTTAGAGAAGATAATGATAATTGTCAATTTACATATGATATTCCTTTATTATATGATAAACACATCATTAATTTAAAGTACATACAAAATAACCATCAAAGTGAAGTGAAAATAAATAATGGTCAAGTTAAATGGGAGATAACATCTAAAAAAACACATGTACTATTATACTTACAATGGGAGAATAACTTATGAGAAAAGATTTAATGGATTATGAAATGATTCTAAAACGTTTTGATGCGTTTTTCGCTAATGATATGATTGACAGACCCCTAATATCAATGTCATATCCAAAATATAAACAAAATCAAATAACACTTAAAACTTATGATAATCATAAAGATAGATGGTTAGATTTTGATTATAGAATAAAAAGCATGAAAAATGATTTTTCAAATAGAGAATATTGCTATGAAACATTACCTATTGCAGTTCCAAATTTAGGACCTGAAATATTTTCATCATGGTGTGGTTGTGATTATTATTTTGGCGAAACCACTACTTGGAGTGAACCGTGTATTATTGATTTAGATAAAGATAGAGATAAAGGAGTATTATCTAAGTCACATCCGTTATTCATTGCACTTGAAACGTTTACTAAAAAATTATTAGAGCAATCTGATGGTAAATATATTGTTGGTTTAACAGATTTTCATCCAGGAGGTGATCATCTTGCAGCACTTAGAGATCCACAAACATTATGTATGGATATGATTGATGATATAGACTTTGTAAAAGAAAAATTAGCAGCATCATACCCAGAATATTTTGAAAGTTATAATCATTTCTATAATTTAATAAAAGCATATGATATGCCATCAACTTCATGGTTACAGGCTTTATCTACTGGAAAATTCTATATTCCAAGTAATGATTTTTCTTGTATGATTTCAAAAGATATGTTTGATGATGTGTTTTTAGAAGGAATAATTAGTGAGTGTCAATTTTTAGATCATAGTATATATCATTTAGATGGACCAGGAGCGCTTATACATTTACCATCAATACTTGATATAAAGGAATTAAATGGGCTTCAATGGGTATGTGGAGCGTCAAATGAAGGATTTCATAAATGGGTGAAAGTTTATCAAGCAATTGAAAAAGCTAATAAAGCAGTTATGCTTTATCCAACAATAAGTGAATTAGATATGATTTTTGAAACATTGAAACCAGAGGGAAAATGGATTCTTCCCAGGGATGTAAAAAATGAAGAGCAAGCATTATATGTATATAACAGAGTGAAAAGGTGGAAATAATTATGGAAAGTACTATTATTAAGAAAAAATATGAAGTAGTTGTAGTTGGTGGTGGAATCTCGGGTATTTGCGCTGCTCTTGCTTCAGCTAGGCAAGGTGTAAAGACTGTAATAGTACAAAATAGACCTATATTTGGAGGAAATGCTAGTTCAGAAGTGAGAATGCATATTTGTGGTGCTTGTGTTGGTGGCAAATATGAAGAGGCACGTGAAACGGGAATTGTAGAAGAGATACTACTTGATAATCGTTTGATTAATCCACAAGATTCTTTTTCAGTATTTGATGTTGTATTATGGGAGAAAGTTAAATTTCAAGAGAATTTAGATAGTTATCTAAATACTCATATGTATGATGTGAAAGTAGAAAATGAGACAATTAAAGAAATTATCTGTACACAGTTAGGCTCTGAAACAAGCATTCACTTACAAGGTGACTATTTTATTGACGCAACTGGTGATGGAACTTTAGGAGCTTATGCAGGTGCTGAATTTATGTTAGGACGAGAAGATAAAAAAACATATAATGAACAACATGCACCAAAAAAAAAGTGATGAAACAACAATGGGTAATACCATTATGTTCTTATCAAAGGATACAGGAAAAAAAGTAAATTTTACCAAGCCATTTTGGGCATATGAATTAACAGAGCAAAATTTAACTCATAGAAATCATGACATGATTAAAGGTGGTTATTGGTGGATTGAATATGGGGGAGAAAAATTATCCACTATAAGTGATAATGAAGAAATTAGGGATGAACTTTTAAAATGGGCTTATGGAGTATGGGATCATATTAAAAACAAAGGTGATCATGGTGCAGATAATTTTGCACTTGATTGGGTTTGTGTTGTACCAGGAAAAAGAGAAAGTCGTAGACTACTTGGCGATTATGTATTAAATGAGAATGATGTTTATAAATTGCGAATTTTTGATGATGCAATTGCCTATGGGGGATGGCCAATGGATATGCATATACCTGGAGGAATTTCCCGTGGTGAACTTGAACCTTCATATTTTATTCATCTTGATGGTCAGTTTTCCATACCATACAGAACTATATATTCTAAAAATATTTCAAATTTATTTTTAGGAGGTCGAGCTTCTAGTAATTCTAGAATGGCATTTGGTGCAACTAGAGTAATGGCTACATGTGGCGTTATTGGGCAGGCAGCTGGAACTGCTGCAGCACTTGTGTCAAAGAAAAAATGCTCACCAAGAGATTTAAGTGATTCTATAGAATTACTACAACATCAATTAGCCAAAGATGACTGTTATATCATGGGATATCGATATCATGACAAATACGATTTATCGAGAAGTGCTTTAATAGATTGTAGTTCTAATAAAAAAATGCTACCACAATTAATTAATGGATTAACAAGAAATGTTGGGAATGAAAAAAGTTATTGGAAAAGTGAAGGAAATAAAAATGAGTGGTTATCTTTTTCTTTTGATAAACCAAAAAAGATAAAAGAAATTTTATTACGGTTTGACTCTAATTTATCAAATGAATTTAGGATAACAATGAGTTATAATTGTACACTTCATCAATGGCCAGGAATACCAAGGGAAATAACAAGTGATTATGATTTAGTATTTAAATTTAATAATAAAATTGTTTCTAGTATTAATATAACAAACAATCATCAACGATTTATAAAACATCAAATTAATGGGATTTTAGCTGATAAAGTAGAACTAATATTTAAAAAAACAAATGGAGCAAAGTGTTTTACTATGTATGATATTAATATTATCGAAGAGCTTTAATTAATAACCGCATATCTTTAGGAAGCTTTGCATGTAGAACAATCACTTCTTTGGTAAAAGGATGAATGAAGGTGCTACTATAGGAGTGAAGAGCTTGTCTATCAATGAATGGAGAAAATTGTCCATATAAAGTATCGCCAATTAGTGGATTACCTATAGCTTGTGCATGGACTCTTATTTGGTGAGTTCTACCAGTTAATAAAGTGAATAGTACTAATGCACTGTCCTTATAAACTGCAAGTACACGAAATGTTGTATGACTAATTTTCCCACTATCATCAATCACTCGTTGGATAATCGAATCTTTTGCTCGACCAATTGGTAATGAGATTGTACCCTCTAAATTATCTGGAATATGATTTATGATACCTAAATACTGCTTTTTTGATGTTGATTCCGAAAGCTGTTTAGCCATGATTGTATGGACGTGAGCATTTTTAGCGTAAATTATAACCCCAGTAGTATTTCTGTCTAATCGCCCAACTGGCCTAGAAACCATGTAAACATTTTGTTGTTCATAATAATATTTTATTCCATTTGCAAGCGTATACTCAATTTCTTTTCCTACAGGATGAACTAACATATCCTTTGGTTTATTAATTACAAGTATATATTCATCTTCATATAGAATATCTAGTGGAATATTTGTAGATAAGATATCATTTGTAACAAGATGTTCAAAAAGCTTTGCACTAATTTTATCTCCCTTTAAAACAGGAGTTTTTACTGTGCAAGGTTGGCCATTAACAAAAATAGAATTGTTGATTTTTAATCGCCTAATTTGTTTTCTTGATAGCAGTAGATTGTACTTCAATACATAATGAACAGACCTTGTCTGATTATCTTCAATAAAAATATGTGTTAATTCCATAGTAAGAGTATAACAATTAATTGACATAAGTAAAATACAATATATAATGTTTTTGAAAGGGACTAATATGGAAAATGAATATCTACAATCACTCTATAAAATTGACTCAGAAATATTAGAAAAATCTTCTGCCATTGAAATATCAATTAAACCATATATTAACCAAGTAGAAGAAATTGCTAATTGTAATCAATATAAAGTAATAAAAGCATTCCAAGATTGCCATATTGCAGAAATGCATTTTAATCCTTCATCAGGGTATGGCTATGGAGACTTAGGGCGTGAAAAACTTGATCAATTATTTGCTAATGTTTTTAAAGGCGAAGATGCTATTGTAAGACAGTCATTAACATCGGGAACAGTTGCTATTAATTTAGCAATAGCTGCTAATCTTCGACCAAAAGATGAAATATTATTTATTACAGGTAGACCATATGATACCATTGCACAGGCAGTTGGGATATCAGGTAATCAATTAGGTTCATTAAATGAATATGGAATAACATATAGAATCTTAGAATTAACATCTGAAGGTAATATAAATTTTAATAAATTAAGCGAAATGATTTTACCTAAAACGGCTATGATATTTATTCAACGTTCTAGGGGTTATGAATGGCGAACTCCTGTTATGTGTGAAGATATTAAAAAGGCTGCTAAAATTATTAAAGCAGTAAATAAAAAAATTAATATATTTGTTGATAATTGTTATGGAGAATTTGTTGAAACGAATGAACCTCTTGAATGTGGGGCGCATTTAATTGCAGGATCGTTAATTAAAAATCCAGGAGGTGGGATTGCTCCTTCAGGTGGATATATTGTAGGAAGAAAAGACCTTATAGCACAATGTGCTGCAAGACTATATTCACCAGGACTACAAAAAGAGGTAGGTAGTTCAACAGGAGATAAACGATTATTGTTTCAAGGGTTATATCTAGCACCTAAAATAGTTTCTGAAGCTTTAAAGGGAGCTATTTATTCAGCTGCTATGTTAAGAGAGTTTGGTTTTGATATCTCTCCTTTGCCAGAGGAAATAAGAGGAGATATTGTACAATTAATAAGATTTAATAATAAAGAAGAGTTGATTTCTTTTTGTCAAAGTATACAAAAAAGCTCACCAATTGATAGTCATGTAACTCCATATCCATGGGATATGCCAGGATATGATGACCAAATCATTATGGCAGCTGGTACATTTGTTCAAGGAGCTTCAATAGAATTTAGTGCAGATGCACCGCTAAAAGAACCGTATATTGCTTATTTGCAAGGGGGAATGGTATATTCGCAAATAAAATTAGGGATTTTACTATCGTTGCAAACAATGAAAAATAGTGAGATAATATAAACAGTGGAGGAATCCCATGCCAGATAGCATACACAAAAGAAAAGATATGACAAAATACATAAAAAGAAGAAAAGCAAAAAAGATAATTAGCTCAATAGCAATTATTTTCTTGTGTCTATATATCCCAATTATTATAATTTTAGCAACTTCATCTAAAGCTGATTTAGCAATGATTCATAACGGTCTATTAAAAGATTCATATAAAGTAGAAGGTATCTTTTTTAAAGAAGAACAATTATATTATGCTCAATTTGATGGCGTATTTGCAAAAGGTGCCAATGAAGGCGAGCGAGTACCAGCTGGATATTCTATTGCTTCAATAGTGCAAAAAGACTATGTTGATTTGTTTACACAATTAGAGAATTTACAAGAAGAAATTTATCTTAGAAAACAAAACGGTGAAATTAATAGTGGTATTTTTACAAGAGATTTAAAAGATATTGAAGAGCAAATTAAAGTAAATATTATTTCAATCACCAAAAATGTAAATGATTTTCAATTGGGAAATATTAGTGGTTATTTAGAACAGATTGCAAGATACCATGAACTTAGAAATGAAATTATTAGTGGATTAAGTAGTCATGATATATATGTGGAAGATTTAGAGAAACAAGCAAAGCTATTAGAGGATAGTTTTGCTAATCAAATAAGTACAATAGAAACAGTTAGTCCTGGAATTGTAACATATATGATTGATGGCTTAGAAAGTCTTTTCAATATTGATAGAGTAAGTTCTAGCACCATTGATTCTTTTTCTCAATTACTCTCAAATGACTATTCAAAAACTCCTCAACTAAATAATATCGTAAGTGGCGAACCCTTTGTGAAAATGGTTTATGGAAATAGCTTCTATATTGGATTTATAGTAGATGTAGAGCAAGTTTATAAGTTAATTGAAAAAGAACAGGTGAAAATCGCAATAAATTATCCATATATGACAGTTACAGCCAAAAACATGATTATTAGCGAACAAAATGATAAAGAAGCATTAGTGTTTTTTGAAATCGATAGTGGGTTAAATGAATTGGTTTCAACAAGAAAAGTAACTTGTGAAATCATATATTCTGAGTATTATGGATTAAAAGTTCCATTAAGTTCTTTATCTAATTTAGAGGCTTATCCTTATCAGAATATAACATTAGGATTAGTTAAAGAAAATTGGGTTAGTTTTATTGATGTAGATATAGTTGTAAGTGATCAGACATACGCTATTATTGAGAGTAAAGATAAGAAAATAAGCTTATATGATTTTTATGTACAAAAACCAAATCGAGTTGAAGAAGGACAGATTGTTAGATGAGTATTGCAAAAAATATAGAAAAACTACAAAAGAATATTGAAAATTTACCAGAAAGAAATGGAAAAGTTTCAATTATTGCAGTTACTAAAATGGTTGATATTGCAAAAGCAAAGCAGGTTATTGATGCTGGTTTAAATATTTTGGGTGAGAATAGAGTACAAGAGTTCTTAAATAAATACGAGAAACTTAACAACTATGCTTCTTTTCATCTTATTGGTCATTTACAGACAAATAAAATTAAGTACTTAATTGGGAAATGCCAATTAATACATTCAGTTGATTCAGTTAAATTACTGCAAGAAATTGAAAAACAATGTGTTAAAAAACAATGTGAACAACAAATATTAATTCAAGTGAATATTTCTAATGAAGAGAGTAAGTTTGGCATATCAGAAAAAGACTTAATTAGTATTATAAATACAAATGAGTCTAATGAGTGGGTCAAGATAAAAGGCTTGATGACAATTGCTCCATTTGAAGAAAATAGCGAAGATATTAGATGGGTGTTTAGAAGGCTAAATGAACTATATATTGACATAAAAGGAAAAACATTCTACAATACTGATATGGAGTTCCTTTCAATGGGGATGAGTAATGACTATCAAATTGCTATTGAAGAAGGTGCAAATATGATTAGAATTGGTTCTAAAATATTTACATAAAACTCCATAACGGTAGTTTTACGAATGAAAAAATATTTAATTTACGAAAGAAAAGGAGGCAATGCTATGAGTTTTTTAGACAGAATGCTTAACATTGTTGGATGGGATGAAGAAGAAGAAACGGCTATTGAAACGATAGAAGTCGAGCAAGAACCAAAGGTTATCACAAAAAAAAGCCAGAAAAAAATTATGAAAATGCCAAGTGCTATTGAGTATAATGTTAATACTCTTAATGTTATGCAACCAGAAAGTTTTGAAGATGCTAGAGATATCTGTGAATGTTTAAAATCAAAGCAACCAGTTATCATTAATCTTGAGAATATCAGTAGAGATTTAGCACAAAAAATTGTTGATTTTGTTAGTGGAGCAAGTTATTCTCTTGAAGGTGATATTAAAAAAATATCAGCAGGAATATTTATTGTTACACCAAGTACATTTACAGTTTCTGAAAATCCTCATAATGAATCATCTACTGATGATGATACACAAGGAGGAGGCTCTCTACGCTGGATGAGCTAATAATTAAATGATAAATGTAATAATTGCATTAAGTTGGGTTCTAAGAGCAATGTCTACCTTATTACTAGTAAGAGCTATTTGTTCTTGGTTCCCACAAATTAAGCAAAGCAAACTATATGAAATAGTATTTCAATTAACAGAACCAATATTAGATCCTATTAGGCGTTTACTTAATAAATTAAATATTGGTAATGGTATGTTTGATTTTTCTATTATTGCAGCATACTTGATTATTATGCTACTACAATTTTTATTAGCAATGATTTAAGAAAATCCCTTATAGGGGGTTTTTTTTGCAAAAATTTATTGCCAAACACCTTTAGTAAGGTATATAATACATGTAAGGTCAGAGATGGTCAAATGAAAGGAAATAATTGTGGAATATAAGGACTATTATAAAATACTTGGTGTAAATAAGAAATCTACTGATGTAGAGTTAAAAAAAGCTTATAGAACTTTGGCTAAAAAGTATCATCCAGATGCAAATAAAGACAGTAAAGTTGCGGAAGAAAAATTTAAAGAAATTAATGAAGCTTATGAAGTGTTATCAGATAAAGAAAAAAGACAGAATTATGATATGTTTGGTAGTAATACTCATTTTAAAAACGGAAATCAATTTGATCCTAGAAGTTATGGATATCGCCAATCAACAGGTGGAAATCAACAAGGGTTTTCAGATTTTTTCGATATGTTCTCAGGGGGTATTGATTTAGGTTCACTGTTTGGAGGCAAAAGGAGAAGCCAACGCATCCAAAAAGGACGAGACTATCATGGAGAAGTAACTATTTCATTAAAAGAATTATTTGAAGGTGCTAAACGAACACTCAGTCTTGGTAGCCAATCAATAGAGGTGAAAATACCAAAAGAAATTAAAGATGGTTCTAAAGTTAAATTTAGAGGAAAAGGTGAAAAACTTCCTAATGGTCAAAATGGAGATTTATATATTGTTGTAACAATTAACCCAGAGAAGGGATATGAGATAAAAGGAAATAATGTTATAAAAGAAGTGACGATAACACCATGGGGTGCTTACTTTGGTGAAGAAATATTAATCGATTATTTTGGTTCATCAATAAAAATTAAAATTCCAAAAAAGTTTGTTAGTGGAAAAATGATTAGAATTCCAAATAAAGGTATATTTCTTCAAAGCGGAAAAAGAGGCAATTTAAATATTAAAATTATTATTTTAAATCCTAAAACATTAAACAAAAAACAAGAAAAATTATATCAACAATTAGCAGAGTTAGAATTAGAGTAATAACTATTGAAATCTATTATCATTATCAGTTATAATTTATTTAATATTAATTATTAATTAAGGGAGTATTATGAGTAGAAGACAGTGTGTATTAGATGCAATTAATTTTATTGAAACAACTAAAGTACCAAAAGATTTAGGTGGAATGCGCTCAACATCAATCAGTTGTTTTAATTATAGAGCTTTACGTAAAGAATTGCGATTAGAAGATAGATTACCAATGGTATATGATGATGGACAAATGTTAGCAATTCCAGAATCAGATGTTTTAGATGCACTTGATTGTGATGTAGCATTTATTCAAGAAAATTCAACAAATGCATATGATGTTAGAAATAAATTTAAACCATACAATTTTAATAATAGATTAGAAGCACTTGTGTTAAATCCAGAAAAATACATTGTATTGGATAATGGAACAATTATGAATAATGATCACTTAATGCCACCTTCAGCAGTTGTTTTTAATTTACCACATGCAGGACAAAAATTTGATGTTCATAATTTATATAAAAAACCTTTAACACAATTAAAAGAGGAATTAGATAGAGCTATTATTACACCAAAACGTTTAGAAAATTTAGTAAGAAGTTGTGAAAAAGCACGTAAGTCTACTGATAGAGCAATTTTCCTTGGTGGAATTGAGCTATTTCTGGATTTTGTAGGCGGAGTAGCTAATGGATCTATGTTAATTCTTCTTGAGCCAGAATATGTACATGAAGTTTATAAAATGCGTACAGAGTATGCTATTAAAAACTATGAAAGAGTGATACCTTTTATCAAAGATTATGTAGATATTATACTTTCTGGTAATAATGATATGGGAACACAAAAGGCCACGATTATTGCTCCTCATTTAAATAAAGAGTTTTTTACTGACTACTTTAAACAAGGAAATGATGTTATTCATTCATTAGCTCCCTCTATGAAAACTTTTTTACATTCATGTGGTGCAATTTATGAAATCCTAGATTATGTTATAGAAGCAAATTTTGATATTGTGAATCCAGTTCAGTGGACTGCAGGAGGTCATTCATATAAGGAGTGGAAAGATAAAGGGCGTAAAAAAATTACTTTCTGGGGCGGTGGAGTTGATTCACAGCACGTTCTTCCATTGGCAAAACCTTCAGAAGTAGCAAGACAAGCTAAAGAAGTTACAAAATACATGAAAAAAGATGGGGGATTCATTTTTGGTAATATTCATAATATTACTGCTGAAATAACTCCTGAAAATATTATAGCAATGTATAGAGCAGTTTAGAATATTTAAACTATCGTTTATGGTGTCAATTAAATTCATGATTTATTATTAAGACATGGATTTTTTATTACTATTTAAGCGACCTATTGTACAGATTACTATATCTATTATATTGGCTACATACATTACATCAGGTGAAAATTGGCTATTTTGTACTTTACTGATAATAAGTTTCATATGGGTTCTGTTTTATCTTAAAACATCAAAGAAACAAATAATCATTTTAATAATAGTTATTCTTTTATTTGGTAGTTATACTTTGGCTATGCAACATTATTTAAAAAATTACTCTCAAGTTAAACATGGTGAAAACATAAATGTAAAAGGTATTGTAACCATAGTGCACACACAAGCAAAAGATAGAGTTACAGTTACAATTAAAGACAGTGGTATTTTTACTCCTAAAATAAAATTAACGATTTATGATTTAGAAGAAGACCTGTACCCTGGTATTTATATAATAACAAGTGGTACATATTTGCAACCTGAAAAAAGGAGTAATCCAGGAGGATATAATGAAGAAAAGAATTTATTTGCTAATTTTACATATGGTAAAATAATTACTGATTCATCTAGAATAACAATTGAAAATTCAAATGGAATTAGAGGAATCTTAGGAAGCTGGTATTATTATATTTGTAAACAATGTGAAAAATTTCTAGGAGAAGATTATGGGAAAATTCTTTCAGGAATGTTAATTGGTGCTAAAGAATCAATTGATGAAGAGACAGTGACACTATTTAGAATAAGTGGATTGTCTCATACTATGGCAGTTTCTGGATCACATGTAATGTATTTAATGGCTCCACTTATATTTTTATTTTCAAAACTATCACTTAAAAGAAGACGATATTATCCAATTATTGCAGTAATTCTAATAGTCTTTTGTTTGTTAACTTGCATGAAACCTTCTGTAGTTCGAGCTACGATTATGGCACTTTGTATACTTGGAGCTGACTATTTCTATGAACAGTATAACGCATTAAATGCATTATGCTTTTCAGCATTATGCTTATTATTATGTAATCCTTTAGTAATTTATGATGTTGGGTTTATATTATCATTTACCTGTGTTTTATCAATTTTACTATTTTATACACCAATATATAAGTTGGTTAAAAAAGGAGTAATAACAAGTGTAATTGTATTAACATTTGTAGTGCAATTAGGTGTATCAATAGTTAGCGGTAAGATTTTCTATATATTTTATAGTTATTCTATGATTGTTAATCTATTAGTTTTTCCCGTAAGAATGATCGTAACAATATTAGGATGGTTAATGTTAATAATACCATTTGTTGGAAGTTGGTTATCTATAATTGTTTTTACATTACTTGACTATATTTTAGTTATAGCCACATATTTTTCATCACTACCGCTGTCAACTATTTCATTATCATATATTTCACCATTAGTAGTTAGTATATATTTTTTAGTGATAATTACATTACTATATAGTGAAAATAAAAATGCGAGTTTAATACTTTTCTTCGTATTAATAATTACAATAATTATACCTTTGATAATGAAGCCATCATTAAGATTAGTATTTTTTGATGTGGGTCAAGGTGACTGTCATTTAATACAAACAAAAAATAATGATATTGTTATTGATACAGGACCATATGCTCCTAGTAATAGTTTGTCACATTTCACAGGACAAGTTATTGATTATCTAATGTTAACTCATTCTCATGAAGATCATATAGGAGGAGTAACTGAATTATTAAAAAGATTTAAAATATCAAATATAGTAATTCCTGATGTGAATGATGAGTATTTTACAAAGTTAGAACAACAACTTTCTACAACTTCTATTAATATAATAAGGGTTAACGCTGGTGAACAACTACTAGTAGATAATATGATTATTGATTTTTTTAGCCCTATAGACAAAAATTACGAAAACATAAATAATACATCACTAGTTTTAAAAATAAGCTATAAGGAAGTTTCAGTACTATATACAGGTGATATTGAACAAGAAGTCGAAGCGCAATTATTAGAAACTAATGAGCAACTTGATTGTGATATTTTAAAAGTAGCGCATCATGGTTCTAACACATCAACAGGAATAGAGTTTTATAATAAAGTATCTCCAATTATCAGTATTATTAGTGTAGGATATAATAAATTTAATCATCCAGCAGAAGAAACATTAAATCGACTTAAAAATTATATCAGAACTGATGAGTTTGGTGCTATAATAATTACATATAAAAATAGAAAGCTGTCTTTGACAACTGAGAAAAAATGAATTACAACATAATTAAAAAAGAAATAAAAGATAAAGTATTTAAAAACCTCTATTTATTTTATGGTGATGAACCATTCTTGATTCAGGTTATTATTGACAGTATTAAGAAAAATATACTTTCAAATCCAATTAATGGAATGAATTACTTTTCATCAAACTCAAAAATAGATATAGATTGGTTATTTAATTGTATTACTACAATTCCTATGATTGGTAAAACTAAAATGATAGTTTGTAAGGATAGTGGTTTATTTGTTGGAAATAATATTACTAATGAAGTTCAAAAACTACTAAATAATATTAATGAAGATACTTATCTTGTTTTTCATGAAAGTAAAATAGATAAAAAAAATTCACATTTTAAACAATTGAATGAAGAAGCTGCAGCTTATGTAATTAATAGTAGAAGCTCTCAAGAGATTAAATCATATATTATGAGTAAATTTAAAAAGGCTAATAAGAAAATTTCAGCAAACAATTTATTTTTGTTTATGGAATATTCTGGTAGAAAATTATTGGATATTGATAAAGATATCGAAAAAATACTTTTATACATGGATGATAAAATTGAAGTAAAAAAAGATATGATTCTTAAATTATGTCAAGGCTCTGGAGAAGTTAAAATTTATGAATTAACTAATAGTTTATTTGAAAAAAACAATGAACAAGCTATTAAGAAATTACGAGAATTGTTGGCTGAAAAAATCCCAGTGCAAGTAATTTTATCAGCCCTTCATAATAGCTATATGGAATTACTTAAAGTAAGAAATGCACTTGATCATAAAAAAGAAATAAGTATAAAAAGAAATAATCGACCAATACATGAGTATGCTTTAAAAAAGTTAGTGCAACATGCAAGAAATTACTCTATACTACAAATTAAAGCAATGATTCTACATATTGCTGATAGTGATGTGGCAATTAAATTTGGAAAAATAAAAGATATAGTAGCATTAGAGTTACTGGTTATATTATTAACTACAAAACACTGAGGAGTATTTAAATGAGATTTACACGAGAACAATATATTGACCTTCATCTAAGCCGAAATGTAAAAAGACAAATGTTTGTGGAATTATTTGGTCCACTCATTGGTCTTGATCAAGAGTGGGAACTACAAGGTGCAATGAAAGATGAAATTGAAATGACAGGTTTTGATTGGGATTATGTTCCCACAATTAGCTGTGGTGGGGAAACTGATGTGTTCGGAGGAAAAGAGGAAACAATTGTTGAAGAAACGAATGAACATATTATTACTACTGATGCATTAGGTAGAAAAATGAAATTATTAAAAGGATTTGCAACAATCCCTCTACCTCTTGATTATCCAGTTAAAGATATGGACTCATGGTTAGCTATTAAACATTTATACACTTTTAATGAGAATAGAATAAATTATGAGCAAATAGAATGTGCAAAAATGGAACAGAAAAATGGAGTTTTAGTTTTAGCAAGTATGCCAGGTGGATTTGATTTACCAAGACAACTTCTTGGTGAAGAAGAATTATGTTATGCATATTTTGAACAACCTGAATTAATTGTAGATATATTAAAAACTGCTGGAGATACAACCTATCGTGTATTAAATCAAATCTCTGACCAGCTTGTTATTGATCAACTTAGTGTTCATGAAGATATGGCAGGAAAAAGTGGACCTATGGTTGGGCCAAATACAATAGAAGAGTTTATAAAACCTTATTACTTAAAAATTTGGGAAATGTTAAAAGGTAAAGGGACTACCATATTTTCACAAGATAGCGATGGGAATATGAATCCTGTAATTGATACATTTTTAGAGTGTGGATTAACTGAAATGCTTCCTTTGGAACCTGGATCATTTATGGATATAGTTGAGTTAAAAGATAAATATGGTTTAACTTTATCACTAAAGGGCGGAATTAATAAATATGTTATAAAAGATGGGAAAAAAGCAATTGAAAAAGAACTTGAGTATAAAATGCAACCTAAAATGCAAACAGGTGGTGTGATTTTTGGATTAGATCACCGTATCCCGAATGGTACACCAATTGAGTACTATCGTCACTATGTGAACTATGGTAGAGAATTATTAGGAATAGAACCAATAGACAAAAAAAAGAAAGGCTGGTTGCGCCAAGCTTTCTAATAAAAGTAAAAACCGAGGATTTACCTCGGTTTATTTTTTATTACATATTATTTAATGCTTTAGCTAAACGTGATTTATCTCTGTTTGACTTATTTGCATGATAAATTCCGTGACTTTTTGCAGAGTCAATGGCAGTTAGACAAGCAGCAACTTTTTCTTTAGCACTATCATCTTTTACTTCGATAGCAGCATATGTTTCTTTAAGCTGTTTTCTAAGTGCAGATTTTTTCTGTGAGTTTCTAGCATGCTGTTTAGCTGTTAAATCTACTCTTTTCTTTGCTGATTTTATATTTGGCAAGTGGTTCACCTCCGGTCTCTTTTACTATTCAACTTCGCTATTTTACCACGAAAATAAGTAAAAAGCAATAAGTAAAATGCTTTTCTAATATGATATAATAGGGGAGTATAAAGTAATAAAAATGTGATATTGAAATATAAATTTGAAAGGAAATTATGAGTAAAGAATTAATTCTAAAACTTAGTAAAAATTTAAATTATCATAGTTATCAATATTATGTGTTAGACGATCCAAAAATATCTGATTTTGAATATGACAAATTGCTTCGCGAATTAGAACAACTTGAAAAACAATTTCCTGAATATGCATATTCTCAGTCACCAACTAAAAGAGTGGGCGGAATAATATTAAAAGGATTTAAAAAAGTCCCCCACCTTGTACAAATGGGTAGTTTATCTAATGTGTTCTCAATTGATGAATTAGAACAATTTGATCAGCGTGTTAAAAAAGTTTTAGATGATTATGAATATATAGTTGAAAAAAAGATTGATGGACTGTCAGTATCTCTTGAATATGAAAATGGATTATTTATTAGAGGTTCAACAAGAGGAGATGGTTTCATTGGTGAGGATATCACTAATAATCTAATGACCATAAAAGCAATTCCACTAGAGTTATTTGTAGCGATTCCATATATAGAAGTTAGAGGCGAAGTATATATGTCGCGAGCTGACT
>JAUUZV010000189.1 GCA_030592085.1 Clostridia bacterium
AAAGTAAATTAAGTACTAATTCTGGGAGTACTTTATACATATTATCTAATTGAAAATCCATACCTTTTGCAATGGTTCTTACTGCAATTTTTAAATGTTTTTCAAATGATTGCCATATTTTATCAACTGTTGGATTACTATTAATGACTTCTTTATATGCCACATCAAAAATAGCTAAAAAATTAATTTTTACAATATCATTAAGTGTATATTCAAGTCCTGGTAACGAACACCAGTGACATCCTGCTTTTGCACGTACCCTGGCTAATTCAACTGAATAACCATTTTTCATAAATCCTTCTGTCATTCCTTTATGACCTACAAAACTAGGAGTTCCTAGCTTATCAACAAATAAATACTTTACTGATAAAGTAAGTAAATCTCTATTCATGTTTTCATGAACACGTACACAAATACTTGTAGGAATTTTTAATCTATGAGCCGCTTCTACCATGAAAAATGATAAATCATTACATCTATCTGTTCCATCAGCATAAGTGCCCCCTATTTCATAATATTGATTATCTTTAACTAAGAGACAAGCTAATAAGAAGATTGCTCTCTCATCATCAATAGTTCCTGCTTTTTTCTCGCTTTCATAATATGGATAAAGATATCCATCAATGGCTCCACCTGCTCCTGAGTTATTAAACATTGTTGCAAATATAACATACCAGGCTGTGAACTGAACCGCTTCATGAAAGCTTTCTGCAGGGCGTTTAATTAGAGCTTCATTAACATTGGCCATTTCAATAAGGTTTTGTTTAATAACTAAATCGTCCTCTTTTTCAGCCATCTCTCGAGCTTGATTAACATGTCTTGTAATCATGTTAAACATTCCCATGACCACATTTTTTTCAGCTGTATAAAAATCGCTATGTTTTCCATTGTCTTGTTTTTCATATATAAGAATTTTCTTTAAGATTCCTGTAAAGCCTAAACGAAGACCTAATTCATAATCCACATTAAAATGCTGTGCTCCGCCTATTCCATGTATTAAATCATATTTTTCTTGTAATTCATGTAAATGTTCATATTTAATATCAGGATTCCATTTAGGAATTCTAACATCCATAAATTGAACCATCCATCCACCTGCTAAAGCACTTACCTTATTTATATATACAGGATGTGTTTCAAGAAGCCTTCTATAGTTTTTACCACTAAATTCATATCCATAAAAATCACCATTTTCATGATTTGATTCAGGTATAAAAGAAAAGCCTTCAGGTTGTGGAATAATTCCTTTGTCATCAATATCCCAATAACCATCAGTTCCATCAATTAGTTGTTTATCTGCTGTTTGTTTTTGTTTAGTTAATCGCAATTGTAAAATGCGCTCTTTATAAGATAATGGTTTTTTCATGTTTTCCTCACAATCATAATGTTTATGACTCTATATGGAATTATACCACTTAACATACTTAACACAATAGGTAATTACTTTCAAACATTGAACCTATCAATATGGTAGAATATAGCTAATAAAAGAAGTTACATACAAGGAGATATATTATGAGTAAATTACGTATTGGTGTACTAGGAGTCTCAGGGCATTTTATAAAAAGAATTGTACTACCACTTGCCCATTCTAAAGAAGTAACAATTTCTGCAATTGCATCTAGAAATATTGAAAAAGCAAAAAGCACCGCTTCTAGATATTTTATAGAAAAATATTATGGTTCTTATGAAGAACTATTAGATGATCCAAATATAGATGCCATATTTATCCCACTACCAAATCATATGCATTTAGAATGGATTAAAAAATGTATTAATGCTAAAAAACATGTTTTATGTGAAAAACCACTTACCATGGACCATACTGAAATGATTGAATTACGTTCATTTATGAAAGGTAAAGAATATCAGCTTATGGAAGCTTTCATGTATAGATTTCATCCAAAATGGATAACTGCTAAAAAATTAATTGATCAACATTATATTGGTGATGTCACATCTATTCATACTATTTTCACATATAACAATCATGATGCTTCAAATATAAGAAACATTAAAGAATATGGTGGTGGAGCATTAATGGATATTGGTTGTTATGCAATTAATACTGCACGTTTTATTCTTAATAAAGCACCAATTAGAGTTAGTTCATTAATAAGTAACCATGATACTTTTAAAACTGATGTTATTACTTCTGCTATTCTAGACTTTGGTGATAGCAGAGCTCTATTTACTTGTTCAACAACTAGTTATCCTCAACAAGAAGTAAAAGTATATGGAACAGAGGGAACACTAACTATAACAATACCTTTTAATGATATTAGTGAACTTGAAGGGCAATTACTTTTTGAAAACAATGAAACAAAGCAAACAATAAAACTTGATAAAACAAATCAATATTTATTAATGTTTGATGAATTTGCAAAAGCAATACAATTAAAAAGTGAAATGCCTATTTCTCTTGAAGATAGTGCACAAAATATGAAAGTTATTGATGCTATTTTTGAATCTGCTAAAAGTGATTCATGGGTAATGGTTGATTAATAAAGTTATTTAATCATTTCTTCAAAACGTAATAGTACATGTAAAAAGATTTTTTCATTATATGCTTTTACCCACAAACCTTCATGTACTTTTTCTTGTTCTATAAAGCCTGTTAAAATTGCCCGTAATGTGGTAAAATCTGCTATCTTTATTAGTTCATTATAGTTGTTTTTATATTTGTCATAAAAAACTAACGTTTCAAGATAGTCTTCTATTAATAAACCTGATTGATAAACATCGTGTATAAACTTCTCAAAAAACTCATCATATTCAAAATATTAGTTATTTACTTATCGGCCTATTGTCTGCTTATTCTCTTTAATGTATGGTAAGTATGTCAATAGCAGTTCTATTGATTTTTTGTACTGCTCCATTTGAATTCTCCCATTAGCCAGATGTTACTTGATTCCGACCATTATTTTTACTTTTAAATAATAATTTATCTGCTCTTTTTAGGGCTTCTTCGATTGTGTCAATTTTTTCAATCATAGTAGCTCCAATTGATATGGTAACTATAATCTGTTCATTATCTTTTTTAATATATGATTTTTCTACTAACATACGGATTTTTTCAGCAATGGTGTTTAATACTTCTCTATTTACACCACAAAATACTCCAATAAACTCTTCTCCACCAAAACGTCCAATTAAATCTGTACTTCTAACTGTGCTAGTAAATACTTTAGAAATCATTTGTAGTATTTCATCACCTACTTCATGACCATATGTATCATTTATCTTTTTAAAATGGTCAATATCCATAAATAAAACACCAATTGGTATGTTTAATAATAATTGCTCATTTTTTCTAGATTGTAAGAAGTTATTAGTATATCGTCTATTTGGTAAACCTGTTAATTGATCATATAATGATAGTTCTCGTAAAATTGCCATATCTTTAATAATGACGCTGTCATTATTACTTTCATCTTTAAATACTTCTACAGCTCCAATAATTTCATTATTTTCTTCAATTGGAATGGTTTGAATTGTTACAGGTACACGATGACCATCTTTATGACTTAAATATACAAAAGCCCCACGCACTTTTCCATCAGCTATGCTTGCTTGTAATGGACATCCATCAAGGCAAAGTTCTTTTCCGCTGATATCAACATGATTTAATATATTATTATAACAAAACGAATTTGTAACATCACTTGATGAATATCCTGTGATTCTCTCTGCCCCTTTGTTCCAAAAAAGTATTTTGCGTTTTGCATCAACAAAATATACGCCTTCAAAAACGTTTTCTAATATGTTTTTATAAATATCTGAATGTAACATCATAAACTCCAAAATATAAGTATTTATCAATTATCTAAATTTTACTCTATTCTTCAAATAATATCAATTTTAGAGATCATCTTCAATAATGCTAGATTTTGTATATGCAGAAGGTTTAGCTTCAAAAAAGTCTGTTTTTATCTGATTAGGGTCAGCATATTGACTTACCCATTTCATTGAATCAGGTTCTTCTTTGTACCCTTCATATAATTCGCCAAATCCTAAATCATTGCTTCGTTGGTTACCTAAATATTTAATATAGTTTGTTACCATGCTCTTATTTAACCCTGAAATTTCATTACCTATTACATAATGACCCCAAGCGATTTCTTCTTCCACCCCTTTTAAAAGCATTTCTTTATACAATGTTACTTTTTCTGGTGTAAATAATTCAGGTTGTTCACGTTTTAATTCAAGTATTATAGATCTAAATAACCAAAGATGAGTATTTTCATCACGGTTTATATAACGTATTTCCTGCATACTGCCTGGCATTTTTCCATTTCTCCCTAGTGCATAGAAAAACATAAAACCAGAATAGAAATAGATTCCTTCTAAAATATAATTTGCAATCATGGTTTTTAATAAAGTATCTGTATCTTTTTTATCTTGAAAATCGTTATATAAATCACCAATGAATTTATTTCTTGATAATAAATGTTCATCTTCTTTCCATTGGTATAAAATATCATTTCGTTCTTCTGGGGAACAAATGGTGTCTAACATATATCCATAACTTTGTGAATGTATTGCTTCTTGAAATGTATGAATAGTTAAACATAAGTTTATTTCATTTGCTGTTACATACTCACCTACGTACGGTAGATTAGCAGTTTGAATACTATCTAAGAAAATAAGAAAAGATAGAATTTTATCATAAGCTGTTCTCTCAGCTTTTGTGAGAATATGATAATCTTTTACATCTTGAGTTAAGTTAATCTCTTCTGGAATCCAAAAATTATTCATAGCTTGTCTATACCACTCTGAAGTCCAAGGATATCGAAGATTATTAAAATCATTAAGATTAGTTGTATTTCCAT
>JAUUZV010000193.1 GCA_030592085.1 Clostridia bacterium
TACTGATGTTGGGCCTCCTGATTGACCAAAAACGGCAGCACCTTTTAATTTTGTCATGATATCCTCCTATATGTTAATATTACTTAATTTTTCAGTTAAAAATATAACATAAGCTATGAAAAAAATCAATGACAATGAGTGAAGTATAGTTGTATCTAGCACAGTAAAATCAATGAAAAATAAAACTACTTTAACAGATAAGGTAGCTTGGGATTATACAGTTGATTTTATGTGCAATATTTTACCAGATTTTTCAGATTGAATAGTTTTTGTTTTATTAATTGATATGTTCATATCACATCCATGTAGGGGTATTAATCGTTTCTTAATTTCATATTGTAATTCTTTTGTAAGAGAACCGTCAATAACTAGATTTAAATCATATCCAGTCAAAACACTTTGAATAACTTGAAATTCTTTTATATTTGGATAATCAAAAAGTATTTTATCAATGGGAACAGGGGATACAACAGATAGATTAGGTGCCCTAATTGACTCAATATTACGTCCTTCTATTTGCTGTAAAACCGGATAAGTAATACCGCAACTACAAGGTTTCTCTGTATAGATGGCATAATCGTTAGTTTTATAACGTATCATAGGAAAGTAGCGAGAATTTAAAATTGTAATATACATTTCACCTCTTTGCCCTTCTGCTACATGATTAAGATTGGCATCTAAAATTTCAATATAATGAACAGGGGAGCAATAATGAAGACCTTCTCGGTGTAAACACTGATTTGCTACATTCCAGCATTCTGTGGATGCGTATTTATTTATAAGTGGTGCTTGATATACTTGCTCAATAACTTTTCTATGATGAGGGAGTAATGTTTGTCCACTAGTCATACACAATTCAAATGGTGGTATAGTTTTATTTGTGTCTTGTATATATCGTGCGAAATCATAAACAGGACGGGTAATACCCCATATAATTTTAGGTTTTTTTGTTATACAGATATTATAAAGTAACTGTAATTTTTGTTCATCTAACGAATAGGGTACAAAATAGTAAGAATTCTTAAATGGAATATACATAACTTCTGGATGCTCATCAAGTTGATATTTTTTTTGCATTTCAAAGGCTCGTAAAATAATACGTGATTTACCAGGAGTAATACCATTAAATAAATTAAAATAATTATCAGCATTAAATAAATGTTCACTAATTCCTTTATAAATTACTGTGCTATTAGAAGAAGTACCACCAGTTTCTCTTTTTATGCAAGTTGATAATTCGTGATTAATATGTGATTGTGATTGATTAATAATATCTTGTTTTGTAAGTGGTGTTATGTGTTTAACTTCATCAAAGATTGTTTCAGGGGACAAGTCAATTTGATTTTTATATGACTTATATGCTTCTATATTATCAAATGAATATTGTAAAAGATAAGAAAGTTTTAAAGCTTGTATTTCACGTAGTTTCTCAATAGGTAAATGCTGAATATTTTGAAGATATTTAGTATATTTGGTTTTTGCTCCTTCACCTGTTAATACTCTTTTTATTTTATTTACCTTTTCAATAGCTTTATAAATCATATTTAACAACTACTTTTCCGTCCATTCTTAATTTATCATTAGCTAAAACATTAGGTAGTTCCTCAAGAGAGATAATACTACCAATTAATTTATCCACATTAATGGCACCTGTCCCTAATATAGCGATAGCCTTCTTAATAGTATTAGGATTAATAAATGATGATGTAATGGTTAAATCCCGTTTAAATAAGTCAAATGGTTTTACTGAAATTTCTTCTTCAGGTTTTGTTAAACCAAATAATAAAATAATACCTGTTTCTTCACAAACTTTAATAGCATCTTGGCAAGTTTCTTTTTTTCCAACACATTCAATTACTTTATTATATTTTTCATTAGAAATCATATTAATACTCTCATATGTATTATCAGCACCAAGAGAAGTAGCAATATTTCTTTTTTTGGGGAGTACATCAATTAATGAAACTTTATTAGCTCCATAATAACGACATAGTTGTAACATAAGTAGCCCTATGGTTCCACCACCAATAATCAATACATTATCACGTGACGATATTGATATTTTAGATAAACCATGAAGACAGCAGGAGAGTGGCTCTGCAAAAGCTCCTTGTAGTAATGAAACATTTTTAGGTAGTTTGTGAATCTGTGAAGTCTCTGCAACCAAATACTCAGCAAAACCACCATTAATTGTTACACCAGTATTTTTAATATTTTCACAATAATGGGGTTTATTATTAATACATGCATTACATTTCCCGCAAAAATAATTTGGATCCACTACAACATTTTCTCCAGTAGAAACTAATATACCAGACAACTCATGGCCAGGGATGGTCATTGGGATCATAGGGACACTACCCTCATCACCATGAAATAGATGAACATCAGTACCACAAACTCCACAATAAGCTGTTTTTATTAACAACTCACTTGAAGTTGGTGTTGGTATTATGTTTTTTACTATTTTTAATTCATGTGGTTTATATAAAATGGCTGCTTTCATACAATTCACCTACTCTAATTTATTGTATCATTGACAATAGTAAAAATAAAGAAAATGGCTTTATTTATCTTGCTTATTTATTGTATTCTGATAAAATAAGTGTGAATAAAAATTAAGGAGAAATATTAATGGCTATAATTACAACAAAAGATATGTTCAAGAAAGCTTATGCAGGTGGATATGCCATCGGAGCTTTTAATGTTAATAATATGGAAATTATTCAAGGAATTACAGAAGCTGCAAAAGAAGTAGATGCTCCTTTAATATTACAGGTATCAGCTGGTGCTAGAAAATATGCAAAACATGGATATTTAATGAAATTAATTGAAGCTGCAGTTGAAGATACAAATTTACCAATTGCTATTCATTTAGATCATGGTGATACTTTTGAAATTTGTAAAGCATGTATTGATGGTGGATTTTCATCAGTTATGATTGATGGCTCTCATCATTCATTTGAAGATAATATTACTTTAACTAAGCAAGTAGTAGATTATGCTCATGCAAAAGGTGTTGTTGTAGAAGCTGAATTAGGTAGACTAGCAGGTATTGAAGATGCAGTTGCTGTTAAAGAAGAAGATGCCTCATACACTAAACCTGATGAAGTAGAAGAATTTGTTGCTAAAACTGGTGTTGATTCATTGGCTATTGCAATTGGAACAAGCCATGGAGCATATAAATTTGCAGGAAAAGCACAATTGCGATTTGATATATTAGAAGAAGTCCAGAGAAGGTTACCAGGATACCCAATAGTATTACATGGAGCTTCATCTGTTATTCCTGCATATGTAGAAACAATTAATAAGTATGGTGGTAATATGCCAGGAGCAAAAGGTGTTCCAGAAGAAATGCTTCGTGAAGCTGCTAAAATGGCTGTTTGTAAAGTAAATATAGATTCTGACTTACGTTTAGCAATGACAGCTGCAATTAGAGAAGTCTTTGCTACAAAACCAGATGAATTTGACCCAAGAAAATATTTAGGACCTGGGAGAGATCAGATTAAAGAATTAGTTAAAAACAAACTAGTAAACGTACTAGGGTGTAATGGAACAGCAAGTTCATATTAGTTTTAAGAATATAAAAAAGTTAGACATATAATATTAAGCAATGTTTAAGGATTGAGATCTGAATTCAACAGGACTCAATCCTTTTATTTTACACTTATATGTTTTGTGTTATACCAATAAATATATTTATTGGTCAATCAAATCTTCAATATTTTCAAATCCATAAGCTTGAGGTACTCCGTATTTGAATTTATCTTTTTTAACTTCTTCAGTTAATGATAACTTATGCTTATTTATTATCATTTCTCCCATTGCCATCTGAGCCCATGTAAGTGTTTTATCTATATGGTGAGTTTTGACTTTAAGCATCTGTGCTATTGATTTTGCCACACAAAGACCATAAAAAACATCATCAGTTAAAAATCTGTGTTTCATATTCAAAACCCATTTACCATTTTTTTCAATCACAGGTGGTTTTATTTTTACAAGTATGCTAGAATTGCGCAGAGTATCAAGATAAGACTTGTTATTTTTAATGTTTGTCATGTTATCTTGTTCAATATAACTCATCATATACGTGAACTTTTTATTTGGAAAATGTTTCCTAATACTTTGTCTTATTTTAGAATAATCACTGTCTAGACCTTTTAGGATGCGTAGTGAAATCTTAGAAAATTCTGAATAGAAAAATGGTATATCATCCATTTTCTCCCATTCTCCTCCTGATTCTAAAAACAATCCATACATTCTTGATGTGTGAAGAATCTGATTATCAACAGACATGGTTAGTGACAGAAAATTATCAGCTTGTCTGAAAGAGCCATGGCCGAACCAATCATAAACAACCTTTTCAAAGAGTACATTATTAAGAAAATCAAAAGATTCTCTTGGTTCAACCGCAGCTATATTGATCGGCTTGGCACCATAAACATTTCCTTTTTTACCATAAATTTCGGTTCTGCATATCCAAGGTATCAACCCAAAAGCAAAAGTCCTTATGTTGGTCAGCCCGAATTCTTTTTTTATTTCACCTGTCATCCAGTTAAAACCACCCTGCCCATATACGGTTCCGATGTATACTTCCTTATCCTTTTTAATATTTGGTGCGATTAAATGA
>JAUUZV010000140.1 GCA_030592085.1 Clostridia bacterium
ATTTAGTATTGTTTCACCTTCATCTATTGCAGAAGGATTTTCTTTAGTAAATAATCTATCATATAAATTAACCTGACATGTAAAAGCGTGTTTTATACTAACCCAATGTATGGTTCCTTTTACTTTACGTCCATCAGGGGATTGGCCACCCTTTGAAGCTTTATCATAGGTACAGTAAACTTCAATAACTTTTCCGTTTTCATCAACTTTATAATCATGACATTTAATAAAATATGCTTTAATTAAACGTACTTCATTTCCAGGAAATAATCGAAAGTATTTTCTAACAGGTTCAATCATAAAGTCACTTTGTTCAATATATATTTCTTTAGAAAAGGGGAGTTTCCTTGTTCCTCTATCTGGATGATTAGGATTTAACTCTACATCAAAGAATTCTTCTTTATCTTCTGGATAATTTGTAATAACAACTTTTAAAGGATCAAGAACTGTCATCATTCTGTTTGCTTCAAAATTAAGTTCATTTCTAATAGCATGCTCAAATTGAGCTATATCAACTACACTATGAGATTTTGCAACACCAATTTCTTCAATAAAAGTAAGAATTGATGATGCAGTATAACCACGTCGTCTCATACCACTTAAAGTTGTCATTCTAGGATCATCCCAATCATCTACTATGTTTTCTTCAACTAATTTAAGAAGTTTTCTCTTACTAGTCAAAGTATATGAAATATTTAACCTAGCAAATTCACGTTGTTTAGGGAATTCACCATATCCAAGATTTTTTAGAACCCACTCATATAAAGGACGATTATTTTTAAATTCTAATGAACAAAGAGAGTGAGTAACACCTTCTAGAGCATCTTGTATTGGATGTGCATAATCATACATTGGATAAATACACCATTTATCACCTGTATTATGATGAGTTGCTCTTATAATTCTATATAGAACTGGGTCTCTAAGAACAATATTAGGGGATGTCATATCAATTTTAGCTCTTAATGTTTTACTGCCATCAGGAAATTCACCATTCATCATACCAACAAATAATTTCATGTTTTCATCAATAGTTCTGTTTCTATAGGGACTATTTTTCCCAACTTCTGTTAGCGTTCCTCTATATTCTCTTAATTGTTCAGCTGATAAATCACAAACAAATACATGACCATCACTAATTAATTTTAAAGCATATTCATAACATTTATCAAAGTAATTAGAAGCATAATATAAATGCTCATCTAAACTTTCACCAATTATCCACTCTACATCTTTTTTAATGGATTCAACATATTCAATGTCTTCTTTAGTTGGGTTTGTATCGTCCATTCTCAAATTAAAAGTACCGTTATATTTTTTTGCAATTAAATAATTAATTAAAATTGCTTTTGCGTGTCCAATATGAAGGTAACCATTAGGTTCAGGTGGAAATCTTGTCTGTATTGCTAATTTTGAATCTTTTTCTAAGTCTTTATCAATTATATCGTGTAAAAAATTTGTTGTTATATTTTCCATTAATTTTTCTCCAATTTATCTATTGCGGTTTTAAGTCGCTTAATGGTCATGTCTTTACCTAAAATATCTGCAATATCAATAGCTCCACCAGGTGTAACTGGTTTACCAGTTAAAGCTACTCTTACAGGCCACATAACCTTTCCATTCTTATATTCTAATTTAGTTGCTAAATCAGCAAGGGATTGATAAATTGCATCATGATCCCAAGATGTTAGTTCTTCAAAAATACTAATCACCTGTGGAAGCACAATAATAGCTACCTCATAATCACATTTCATTTTTTTATGAAAATATAATTCTTTATCATATTCTCCAACTTTATTGAAAAAATCAATATTATTTTCAATATCAGTTAGTACTTCTGTTCGTTTATGTAAAATTTTAGCAATTTTTTCTGTATCAAGTGTATGTATCAATACATCTTTTAAACGCTCATAAACTATATCGTGAAATTGTGAATCAGTCATTTTTCTTATATATTCACCATTCATCCACTTTAATTTATTTTCATCAAATATAGAAGGTGATTTGCTGATTCCTTTTATTGAAAACTCTTTCTCAAGCTCTGCTAATGTGAAAAATTCCTCTGAATCACCATGACTCCAACCAAGTAAAGCAATATAGTTTAGAATTGCTTCTGGAAGATACCCTTTATCTATTAACACGCTAATAATACCATCATTGCTTCTCTTAGACATTTTTTTGCCACCTTCTTTAACGATTAAAGGTAAGTGAACAAAAACTGGCACATCCCAGTTAAAAGCATTATACAGGTGAATATACTTAGGTGTTGATGATAAATATTCACTTCCTCTTACAACATGAGTAATATTCATTAAATGATCATCAATAACATTTGCAAAATTATATGTAGGAAAGCCATCAGATTTAATTAATACCTGATCTTCTAATGTATTATTGTCAAACGTTAACCTACCAAAAACACTATCATTATAGATTAACTGACCAGAATCAGGCATTTTCTGTCTAATGATATATTCGTCAGATTTTAATTTTTCATTAATTTCATCTTCAGATAAAGATAAACAGTGTCTATCATATTTAAATTGTTCTTTATTTTCTTCAGCTTTAGTTCGCAAATCATCTAAGCGTTCTTTGGTACAAAAACAATAATAGGCATGACCACTTTTTACTAATTGTTTTGCATAGGGTAGATATGTGTCTTTTCGCTCTGATTGAATATATGGGTTATATGGACCACCTACATCAGGTCCTTCATCATGTACTAAATTAAATAGCTTTAATGTATCGTAAATAATCTTAGTTGCACCTTCTACAAAACGTTGTTGATCTGTGTCTTCAATACGTAGTACAAATTTACCGCTTTGATTCTTTGCTACTAAATATTCATATAGTGCGGAACGCAGATTTCCTATATGCATAGTACCTGTTGGACTGGGTGCGAATCTTGTTCTTACTTCTTTTGTCATGTGTTTCTCCTAATAGTTCTTTATTAGTTAAATTATAAAGAGAATAGATATGTTAGTCAAATAAAAGAACTTAAGAATAATATTAATTATTATTAATTAAAAATTTGCATTTATTTAAATCATATATTGCAAAAATAAGTAGTTATTAATATAATAATGTAACAGAACTTCAAACTATGCAATTGTTAAGAAAAAAATATGATTTTACGTAAAAATGTTAAGGACGAGTGTATCATTATGAGTAAGTTGAGTAATATTATAGATATCGTTAAAGAAAAAAATGCGAATGAACCAGAGTTTATACAAGCAGTTAAAGAAGTATTTATATCTTTAGAAGTAGTAGCAGAAAAATATCCTGAGTTTGATGATGCAGGAATATTTGAAAGAATAGTTGAACCTGAAAGACAAATTATCTTTAGAGTACCTTGGGTAGACGATAATAATAAAGTTCAAGTCAACAGAGGGTTCAGAGTACAGTTTAATAGTGCTATTGGACCATATAAAGGTGGATTACGATTCCATCCATCTGTTAATTTAGGAATTATTAAGTTTCTTGGGTTTGAACAAATATTTAAAAATTCTTTAACTGGTCTACCAATGGGTGGTGGTAAAGGTGGAAGTGATTTTAACCCAAAAGGAAAATCAGAAATGGAAATCATGAGATTTTGCCAAAGTTTTATGTTCGAATTATCAAGACATATTGGTGCTAATAAAGACGTACCAGCAGGTGATATTGGAGTCGGTAGTCGTGAAATTGGATATATGTATGGAATGTATAAAAAACTAAAAGATGATAATTCAGGTGTAATTACTGGTAAAGGCTTATCATATGGTGGATCTCTTGTAAGAAAGGAAGCAACAGGTTATGGATTATGCTATTTCATGGAAGAAGCAATTAAGGACATTAAAGGAGAATCTTTCAAAAATCAAACTGTAATCATCTCGGGTTCAGGAAACGTAGCAATATATGCATGCGAAAAAGCAACTCAATTAGGTGGTAAAGTGGTTGCTTTAAGTGATTCAAATGGATATATTTATCATGAAAGTGGTATTGATTTAGATCTTATAAAAAAATTAAAAGAAGTAGAAAGAAAAAGAATTAGTGAATATGTCAAGATTCATAGTGATGCTATATATACAGAAGGTAGCACTAAAATATGGAATGTTAAATGTGATATCGCATTACCATGTGCAACACAGAATGAGTTAGATGAAAAAGCTGCTAAAACTTTAGTTAAAAACGGTTGTTTCGCTATAGGAGAAGGAGCAAATATGCCAACTACTCCTGAAGCCGTTGATGTTTTCCGAGGAAGTGATGTTATATTTGCCCCTGGAAAAGCAGCAAATGCAGGTGGAGTTGCTACTTCTGGTCTAGAAATGACACAAAACTCAATGAGATATTCATGGTCTTTTGAAAAAGTAGATGAAAAATTGAAAAGAATTATGATAGATATATATAGTAATACTTCAAAAGCTGCAAAAGAGTATGGTAAAGAGAATGATCTTGTTGCAGGAGCAAATATTGCAGGATTTATGAAAGTTGCATTAGCAATGAAATCTCATGGTATAGTTTTTTAACATAATTGATTAGAAACTGTCTTCTCTTAGGTGTGAGATTAACACTTAGCATATATATATTAAATTTTACAAATAGTCTTCCACAAGTATTTGAGGGAGACTATTTTATAATAAAGACAATTATCAAAACAAGTAAAGAAGATGTTAAGTAGATACGAAAAATTACCAAAAAATTATAAAAAACACAGGATACTACTACTTAATTATATATAAGATATATTTATAGGGTGTTAAATAAAAACAGATTATATATTGCTATATCTATCATAAGAATATATAATATTCCAAAGTGGAGTTAACATGTTTGAAAAACATATAAAAGAATTAAATAAGCAAGCAATGATTACAGCCAAAAAAAGGCTAGATAATCTTTCTAAACCACTTGATAGTCTTGGATGGCTTGAAGATGTAATAGTTCAAATTTGTGGGATACTAGGTACTGATCATCCTAATCTAGATAAAAAAAATATTACTATAATGTGTGCTGACAATGGAGTTATTGATGAAGGTGTTAGTCAAGTTGGGTTTGAAGTAACAACTATTGTAGCAAATAACTTTACTAAAAATATAACAGCAGTAAATCATTTTTCAAATTATTTTAAACAAGAAATTAGTGTAATAGATATTGGGATGAAAGAAACTTTAGATAACCCATTAATTATTAATAAAAAGATCTCAAATGGTACTAATAATATGGTTAATGGGCCTGCTATGACAAAAAAACAGGCAATAGATGCAATAAATGTAGGGATTTTACAAGTTAAAGAATTAAAAGAAAAAGGTTATTCATTAGTAGGGACTGGTGAAATGGGTATAGGTAATACAACTACTAGTACTGCAATTTTACATGTTTTTATTGATGATGATTTAGAAAAAATAACTGGTTATGGTGCTGGTTTATCAGAAGATGGCTTAAAACGTAAAATAATAGCAATAGAAAAAGCAATAGATATTAACAAACCTGATAAAAATGATCCAATAGATGTTTTATCTAAAGTTGGTGGATATGATATTGCTGGTATGTGTGGATTATTCATTGGTGGAGCAATTTATGGTTTACCTATAATAATTGATGGGTATATTTCTTCAATAGCAGCATTGTTAGCATATAAATTATGTCCAGCGTGTAAAGAATTTATGATTCCTTCTCATGGTAGTTATGAACCAGGAACTAAATTTGTGTTTGAACAATTAGGATTAAAACCTGTATTACAGATGGAAATGAGGTTAGGAGAGGGGACTGGGGCATCAATGATTATGGGAATTATTGATTTAGCATATACTACTTATTGCAATATGGGAACATTTGAAGATGCAAATGTAATTCCATATAAAAAATACGAAAAAGGATAGAAAAATGAAAATTACATTAAAAAATATAACTACTGAAAAAACAGTTTTAAAAGCAATTAATGAATTAGACGTAGATTTTACAGCACCATGTGGTGGAAATAAATCATGTGGAAAATGTCTAATTAAGGTTATTACACCAGTAGAAGAGCCAAAAGAGGAAGAAAAAAAAGCTTTAGGTTCAAATTACGAAAAGGGTTATCGCTTATCATGTTACATTAAACCATTTAATAATATGGTTATCGAAATACCAGATAAAGCTAAAAAAACTCAAATAATGATTAATTCAGAAGTATCACTTAAAAATGTAAAATCTGATATTGAAGTAATGAGTAAAAAATTAAAAAAACCTGATTTACATAATCAAATTTCAGATATTGATTCCATTAAAGAAAGTTTTGACCATAATGATTTAGAATTAGTTAAATCAATTAGTCAATGTGTTAGAAAAACAGATTATAATCCTACATTAATCACTTTAAATGAAAAAGTGGTAGGAATATGTCAAAAAAAATATCCTATTGCATATGGAATAGCTATAGATATTGGTACTACAACTATAGCTGCATATTTATATGAACTTGGAACAGGGAATAAAGTAGCAGTTATTTCACAATTAAATGCACAAAAAAAATATGGTGCTGATGTAATTTCTAGAATTGAATTTTCATATTCTACTGAAGATGGGTTAAGTAATTTACATAAAACTATAATTAAGCAAATAAACAATTTAATAGTACAACTTTGTGATCGTAATGCCATAACATGTGATGAGATTTTCTATATTAGCGCAGTTGGTAACACAACTATGTTACATTTCTTACTAAAATTAGACCCAGAAAACATAGGACGTGCTCCTTTTATACCAATTACTACAGCGTTACATAAAATAAAAGCTTCTGAATTAGGTATTATTATTAATAAATATGGATATATTGCTGTTTTACCAAGTGTTGCAAGTTATATTGGAGCAGATATAACTGCTGGAATTATTGCTACAAATATGATGCATAAA
>JAUUZV010000207.1 GCA_030592085.1 Clostridia bacterium
AACATCAGATGGACAATATGTTAAAACCCGTACAAAAAAACATTTTGAAGAGGGAAAAGAAGTAACATATATTAATAGTAATAAAAAAATGGCATCAATAATTACCATGTTTGTGGTAATGTTTGCTATTTTATCATTTTTGGTAGCTTATAATGTACCAGCTTATTCTGTTTCAGTAGATGTTAATCCAAGCATTGAGTTTTATGCTAATATTTTTAATCAAGTAATTGAGGTTAATGCATTAAATGAAGATGGTCAATTTGTTGCTAATCAGGTTGATTATCAGAATAAAGAATTAAAAGATGTACTAGAAGAGACCATTAAAGTTATTAAAGAGCTTGGATATATCCAAGATGATTATGTGGTTGTTATAGGCGTTGATGGCAGTGAAGCACAATTAGCAGGAGTACAAGTAGCTGTTGATACATTAATTGCCAATCAAGTACTAGTTCCAGGCGTTCCAAAAGAACATGATGAAGAAGAAGGCGAAGAAGAGGGCGAAGGAAACAACAAACCAGAAAAAGAACAAGGTAATCAAATCATTGTTGAGCGAATTACAGACGAAATGAGAGAAGCAGCTACACAATTTGATGTTTCTCCTGGAAAAATTCTATTAATTACAAAAGCCAATGAATCAGGTGCTGAATTAGAGTATGAAGCATCAACATATATGACTGTGCAAGAAATTCAAAAAATCAACAATTTATTTAAAGCTATTGAAAGATTAACAGCTGTAAATGGTAAAAGTAATGAAAAGAAAGTTGAAGTAAATGACCAGAGTGTTGTAGCACAATTACAAAAACTGGAAAAAGCAGCAATTAGAATACTAGCAGAAATTGAAGACGTAGAAGAAGGTTCGAAAAACCTACTACTAGATAGGTATATTTCCTTGACAGAACAGATAGAAAAAGTATATAGTAAAGTAGAGATTGAATCTTCTGAAGAGTTAGCTAAGGGCAAACCCGCAGGGTATGAAAAAGCCAAAGCAATGGTAGAACAGAGAAAACTAGAAAGACCTGTTAAACCAGACGATGAAGATGAAGAAGAGGAAATCGAAGACGATTAAATAGCCCTAATTTCATCTTTTCAAAGATGTTTCATAAATAAGAGAGTCACTGTTCATGGTGACTCTCTTTCTATCTGCATATATAAATCTTGTTGATTTCCTCGCTGATACTCATAAGGATTACCATGTGTAGTGTCAACTGATCGATCGATTAGTAATAAATCACCTACCCAATTATTAGGACCATTAAAGAAATGAGTTGAAATAGTTATGTTTTTTTCTAATATATCAATTACCCTATAGGAACAAGAACCAAGGACCGAAGATGCGGTTTCAATATGATAGGTATTATTAACTTTTATAATACTGTTAATATGTTGGTGTCCACAAAAATATGCTTTAACTTTATAATCCTTGTTAAATATTAAATCGTTTAAAGGGTTGATTGAATTCTCAATTCTAAAATAGTCCCACGTTGAACAAAACCCTAATTCTCTAGTGGGAATAATTGGAAAGTGACAAAATACAATCTTTTCATAAGGAGAAAGTAACTCTTGTTGTAACCAATCAAGAATTTTATCAGGATCATCATTTCTAATTGCAAAACCTATAAAATGAATATTATTAATAACTTTTGAATAACGTACTCCATCTTCTCCAAATACTTTATAGAAATTAGTGTTTTCCAATGAAGTATACTCATATTCTTCTAAACCAGGATAACGTTCCTCCATTTTTTTTAGAGGACATAAATCATGGTTTCCAGGAATTATTATATATGGAGTATCTAATTGGTCAAACCTATCTTTTACATAACTAAGTTCATCTTTAGTTGTTGTTCCCTTTACAGTAATATCACCTGAAATCGTAATTAAGTCATACTCTTTAGCATGTTCATTTAACCATGAGAATAACTTAGTAACCATTTCGTGTGAAGCTGGGTAATGAAGATGAGTATTATTTAAATCATAATGAATATCTGCTAAGTTTAAAATTTTCATAAAATTATTATAGCATGAAAAAGGAGTTGACAGCATTGACAATAAATGGTAATATTTGTCTATAATAAATTACAATATTTACCAAGAGGGAAAAATGATTAAAAAACTTCAACTAACAATATTATTCATAATTTTGATTTCACTTCCATTAATAGTTAAAGCAGGTGGCTTCATTGATGTAAACCAAGGAGACTGGTTTTACGATGAAGTTATGACTACTTATGATAAAAATATAATCAATGGCTTTCCAAATGGATATTTTTTACCAAATGAATTTGTGACAGGAGAGCAGTTTATTAAAATGCTAATTATAGCTTTAGATATAAAGATTGAAGCTGACACAAATAATTGGGCAGCTCCTTATCTTTTAAAAGCTGAAGAACTTAGTTTAATACCAAATGATATATTTATTTCTAACAATCCTATTATCAGAGGAGATATGGCTCGAATATTAGATGTTATATTGGACTATTTACAAGAGGAAGTAGAGATAATAAATACATCACTATATGATTTATCAGTATTAACACCTGATAAATATATTAATAGTATATTAACCCTGTATAACGCAGGTATTATAACAGGATTTCCTGATCATACTTTTAGATATGATCAAGAGATGACTAGGGCACAGGCATGTGCTGTTATTAACAGATTAATTACCCCCAATCAAAGGCAGAAACTGGTTGCCACATCAGGCGACCATGTTTCTGCCTATCCCTTCAATATATTAGATTTATCTCCTTTTTATGAAGTGGAATTTGATTTGGGAAGATTATATGACGTTAGTCCATTAGAAATTATAGATGGACTGGCAGGACATGGTGGTTATCTTGTCATTGATGAACAACCAATGGCTAATTGTAATACTTTAATGATTCATTATTATGGGTCTGAAGTTTTAACAAGTCACCGAGAATATTCCTTATTTTCACTCTATTGTTATGATGGTTTAACAGGATACCCTGAGGCGCAATGGGGTTATGACACCATGAGTTATAAACTTGTGATTAAATCCCTTTGTAAGCCATCATATGATGTGTATGTTTCTAATACTAGGGATTATTTCTATGATTATAAAATAAAAGCTATGTTATCAATTGTTTTTGGTAAAGAAGTAGGTTTAGTATTAAGTGAACAGATTCTTTCATACTACTATAATAGAGACAGACAAGATATTGAGTATTTTGATACAAAGGGTATTTCCATGTTTTCTTTTAAAACTGGAAATAATACAATTGGAAATTATACATTTACAATTAAGGAACAACCATGAAAAGAGCTGTAGGTTTCTTTATTATTGTAGTAATTTTAATGATTTGTTTTTCATCAATAGCATCATACTGTCCTGTTTCACCTGATGGTGAACATTTTTTTTCATATTATAAAGATTCTTTACATACTACATCAGGGCATAGATATTATAGAATCTGTGAAGAATGTGGTGTAGTTGAAGAATTAGGATATGTAATTGATTATACATGCTGTGCATGTGTAGGTCATAATTATACTAATTGGACTACACCTTCAATAACTCATTATGACCAAGGTCATCTAACTAGTCATTTTTGTACAAGGTGTGGTTATACACAATATGACTATGTATATGATTTTGGTTGTTGTCAATGTACTGATAACCATGATTACATAACTATTATTTCTGATATTCATTCATCAAGTGGACATTTAGTTACAGAGGTTTGTACTTATTGTGGTGAAAGTAATCCAGTTGGTTATGTAGTTAAAACTGACTGTTGTCTTTGTGGATATCATGATTATTCTGCATGGTCATCTCCTAGTTTGACCCATTATACACAAGGACATAAACAAACGAGAACATGTACAAAATGTGGCGATACACAAATAAGGTATGTAATTGATTATACCTGTTGTGAATGTACTAATAATCATACATATGTTGAAAAAATCTCACCCATA
>JAUUZV010000149.1 GCA_030592085.1 Clostridia bacterium
ATACCTGTATCAAAGGTAGCAATTAAGTTTCCCCCTTGTTTTACATACTCTTTTATATTTATTGCTTCTTCTTCACTCATACATGCATATGTGGGAAGTATAATTGTTTGATAGTTATAAATCCTTTTATCTATTATACAATCTTGATCTAAAACATCATATTGATTATGTCCTCTTTGTAGTATATCTACAAAACCAAGAAGTGATTCATGATGATTACCTTTTTTATCACTATCACCAATTTTTTGCTTATCTGTAAAATCAGATTTCACAACACTTGATGCATAATAATTTGCAGTTGCATCAGACCAAATAAGACCAATATTTCCATCACTTTTTGTTTTTATAAAATGTTGCTCATTTAAAGCTATAAAGGTATTTAATTTTTTAATTATACGTCCTGCTTTTGAGTTCATCATTTTAGTAGGTCCGTGAATTCCATACCAAAGATTTGCACCTTGTGCCAGGGATAATTGATATAACCTTCTTGTTTCATCTTCTGTGTGCATAATATATGAATATGGTTTTGCATCACCTGCAATAAACACTGCATATGGTTTTCCATTGGCTTTTGTTTCAATATATTTTGCATGAGATGTTGTAAAAGTATAATCAAAATCCTTTTTAATGTGACAAAATCCACCTTCTGTTCCTAAAAAATCAACATATGGATACACTTTTGTTGTATTACTTCCTGTAACATCAGCTCTAAGTGCTGAATTATTTATATATAGTCTTATATCACTATTTAATTTTTCTTTTATTTCATAAGTGTTTTTTATCATTTCAGTTACTGAATTTGTTCTAAATTGTAAAAACTCTTTATACTCTGCTTTAAATATTTCTTTATTAAACTGCTTTTTAAAGGCTTTTTGGCAATATTCACAATAACAACCATTATGCATAAAAACAGGACCATCTAAAAATATACCATCTAGTTTATGGTTACATAGTTTTTTTACGTTTTCATAATATGTATCTATCCAAGGGGTATTTATACAAATAAGGTATTGATTACCGTAAGCTCTTATTGGATTTCCGTGTTTATCAAGTTGTTTCCAACTTGGATGTTCTAAAACGCTTTCTTCATAAACACAATGTACGTTCCAATAAAGAATTTCACGTATATTATGTTCGCTTGCATATTTTAAATATTTATCTAGTTTTTCTCCATCTCTATCTTCTTCATAGGAGGAGACGTGTCCTGTTGCGTTAAGGTGCAATAATTGTTCACTATTAAAATTATTACCTACTACATGATTTTTTAGTATTTTATAACTATCTTCTCCATAATTACATTGTACTGCCGCAAGTAATATTGGTTTTTCATACCATTTCAATTCTTTCATAAATCACCTACAAGTTTTCAATTACTTGGCTATTAAGATTTTCTATAATAGCCACTCCCCATTTAATTGTATCTTCGTAATCTTCGTATGAACAATAACCATAGTGGGTGTGTATATATCTAGAAGGTACACCAATTACAATAGTTGGTACACCATTATGAGCTAAATGAATAGCACCACCATTGGTTCCTCCACCTGCTCTAACAGCATCTTGGAAGTTAATACCTTTTTCAATGGCAATTGATCTAGCTAGTGCTAATAATTTTGGATTAGTAATCATGGATCCGTCACGATGTCTTACTTGTGGACCTTTTTTAAGTGAAGATTGTGAATCATAAATCCCTCTGAATCCATCATCAGCAGGTGTTCCTTCAAAAACAATGGCAATATCAGGATTAACTTTATTAGAAGTTACTTTAGAACCACGTAACCCTACTTCCTCTTGTGTAGAAATTGTTCCAACCACATCTACTTCGATTTTTTTCTTTTTTAATTCATCAAGTATAGCAACTACACATGCACAACCTATACGATTGTCAAAAGCTTTGCCTAACATAACTTTAGTTGTTTCGTTAAAATTAAATTCACTATCTGGTACAATTGGACAACCCACATCAATACCAAATGTTTCTACTACTTCCTCACGTGTTGTAGCTCCTATATCTATAAACATATCCTCAATACTAGGTGTTTGATTACGTTCAGATGGTTTTAAAAAATGAGGAGGTTTTGAAGTGGTAACTCCTTTTATATATACTCCTTCATAATTTCTAATTCTTACTAGGTGAGCTGGAATATTAGAAGAGGCCCATCCACCAAGAGCAATAAATTTAATAAGTCCTTTTCCATTAATTGATTGAACCATAAAACCTATTTCATCAGAATGACCGTCAAGTAAAATCACAGGACGATTTCCTGTATTTTGTTTTCTATTTAAGTAAACATTATTCATTTTATCAATTAAAACATCAGATGCCTCAATGGCATAATCTTTTATAAGTTCTGCTACTTCTTCTTCAAATCCAGATACACCATTTGCATTTGATAAGTCTCTTATTAGTTGTAATTTATTAATGGCCATACTACTTCTCCCTCACTCTTTTAACATTTGCACCTAGGCTTTGTATTTTTGCAATAAAGTCTTCATATCCTCTATCAAGGTATTCTAAGTTATAAACAGATGTTTCTCCTTCAGCAATAAGTCCTGCAATAACCAATGATGCAGCTGCCCTTAAATCACAAGCACGAACTGGTGCACCAATTAATTTATTACCGCCGTTAATAATTGCTGTTGAACCTTCAATTCTAATATCTGCTTGCATACGTTGTAATTGTGCAATATATTGAAAACGCCTAGTATCCCATACACCTTCTGTTAAATTACTTTGTCCTTCAACATCTAAAAGATAACTTACTATCTGTGGATGTAAATCTGTTGGAAAGCCAGGATAAGGTAATGTTTTCACATTTACAGCCTGTGGTTTTTTGCAACCTTTAACTGTAATACTGTCATCATCTTCAATAACTGTAGCGCCTGTTTCTCTAAGTTTTGCACTTAACGATTCCATATGTTCTGGGATTATATTAGTAACAGTAACATTTCCTCTTGTTGCAGCTGCTGCAATCATGAAAGTTCCTGCTTCAATCATATCAGGTGAAATAGTATAAGTTTTGCCACCATCTAGTTTTCTTACTCCATTAATACGAATTACATTAGTTCCAGCACCTTTAATATCCGCTCCCATCATATTTAAAAAGTTAGCCATGTCCACAATGTGTGGTTCACGATTAGCATTTTCTAATATAGTGGTTCCTTCTGCTAAGGTTGCTGCTAAAACAGTATTAATTGTTGCTCCAACTGTTTCCACATCAAAATATATTTTAGTACCTACTAATTTTCTACATTTAGCATTAATATATCCACCAGATATTTCCACACTAGCTCCTAATGCTTCAAATCCTTTAATATGTTGATCAATTGGTCGTTGCCCAAAATTACAGCCACCTGGAAAAGTAACTTCAGCTTTATGACAGCGTCCTAAAAGGGCACCGACAAAATAATATGATGAACGAATTGTACTTAATTGACCATAGGGGGTCCTATGGTTATGAATAGTTGTAGCATTAATTCTATAAGTTTTTTCATCAATCCTAACAACTTCTGCCCCTAAGTTTTCCAATGAAGATAGCATAATTAATGCATCTGTAATCTCGGGCATGTTTTCAATAGTAACCGGCCCTTCAACTAGTAATGCTGCTGCAATAATTGCTACTGCTGCATTTTTAGCGCCACTAATGGCAACTGTACCTTCAAGCCTTCTACCGCCGGTAATTAATAGTTTTTCTTCTGTAATCAATGGTGTTTTACACTCCATATAAGTTATTTTGTTACATTGTATATCATACCTTTATTTTATAAACTATTCAAGTTGAATTATCATAGTCCTAAAGATATAATAATAGATGAATTACGAAAAAAACAGGGGGTTTTTTATGTTATCTCAAGCGTCCATAAAAAGTGTATTATTTACTGAAGGGTTTTTACACAATAAAGTTAAAATCAATAGAGAAGTTACTCTACAAACTGAATATGAGCAATTATTACAAACTGGTCGTCTATATTGTATGAGAATGGACTGGAAAGAAAACAAACCAAACCGCCCTCATCAATTTTGGGATTCAGATGTTGCTAAATGGATTGAAGCATGTGCATATTCATTAGCAACTCATCCTAACAATGAACTTATTAAAAAAGTAGATGAAATTATTGATATAATGGAAAAATCTCAAATGGAAGATGGTTACTTAAATACTTACTTTCAAACCGTGGCAATAGGAGATCGTTTTAAAAATTTAAAAAACAATCATGAGTTATATTGTGCAGGCCATTTAATAGAAGCTGCTATTGCATATTATGAAACAACGAAGAAAAATAAATTCCTAGATATTATGTGTAGATATGCTAATTTACTTTGTGTTATTTTTGGTACAGAAAAAGGACAACTTCATGGTTACCCTGGACATGAAGAAATTGAATTAGCACTTATAAAGTTATATAGAGTTACAACTGAAAAGAAATATCTTAATTTAGCCACATATTTTGTATTAGAGCGAGGTAAACAACCTAATTATTATGATTTAGAAAAAGAAAAAGCTAGTGATCATATTAGTTTTTATGATTATGTAATTCCTTCATTAAAAAGGCATGCATATATACAAGCCCATAAACCAATTTTGCAACAAACAGAAGTTGTAGGTCATTCAGTTAGAGCTCTTTATTATTTATCAGGTATAGCCGACGTGGCTTATGAAACTAATAATCGCGAACTTATGAAAACATGCCATCGTCTATATTCTGATTTAGTGCAAAAGAAAATGTATATTACAGGTGGTATTGGATCTTCTTTAAAGGTTGAAAGTTTTTCATTTGAATATGATTTACCAAATGATATTGCATACGCAGAAACCTGTGCAGCCATTGCATTAGTCTTTTTTACTAATCGAATGTTTTTATATGAAAGTGATAGTAAATACATAGATACCTTGGAACGAGTTTTATATAATGGTGTATTAAGTGGTATGAGCCTTGATGGTACATCATTTTTCTATGCTAACCCTTTAGAGGTAAAAAAACGTGCAGTGGATATGGATGTACTTGGATTAAAACCTCATATGGGTTATGGGCGTAAAAAATGGTTTGGTTGTGCTTGTTGTCCTCCTAATATTGCTAGGCTGTTATCATCTCTTGGCAGTTATGTATATGCTACTAACAATCATGACATATATATTAGCCTTTACACAAGTTCATCTTTTACTAATAAAGATACCACTTTATTAGTAAAAACTAACTATCCCTGGGACGAGACTATTAACATAAACATGAACCAAGTAAGCAATTCTTTTAGTACCCTTTATCTTAGAATTCCTGGGTGGTGTAAAGAATATACACTAAAAGTTAATGGACAAAATATAGCTTCTACTTTGGAATATGGGTTTCTTAAGATTACTAGGTCATGGGAAAAAGGTGATAATGTAACATTAATATTGTCCATGCCTATTATTAAAATAATATCAAACCCAAATGTTAGGCAAAATATTAATAAATTAGCCTTACAGCGAGGACCAATTGTATATTGTCTTGAACAAGTAGATAACCTAGATGACTTATTCTCCCTATATATATCCAAAGATGATAAATTTAGTCACCATTATGATAAGTCATTACTAGGAGGATGTACTTACCTTACAGGGCATGTTAAAAAAATAGTATCAAACCATGAATTATATAGTCAGGTTTCATCTGTAACTTATGAAGATACTACTATAAAAGCAATTCCCTATGCCCTTTGGACCAATAGACAACCAGGGGATATGATTATTTGGATAAACAGGAGGTATGAATAAGAGTATGGAATTATTTGTTCCAGGCAGATTGTGTCTTTTTGGCGAACATACAGACTGGGCTAGTCTTTATCAAAAAGTTAACCCTACAATTCCGAATGGTCAAGCTATTGTACTATTATTACAACAAGGTATTTATGCAAAAATTTCAAAGAGTCAAAAAATCCATATTACTTCTACCACTGGTCAAGACTTAAAAAGAAAAGTTTTTAATTTAAATTGTGATGCAAACTCATCTTCTCTAAAACCATTAATTACTGCATCTGATTTCTTTTCTTATGCAGCTTCTGTATGTCATTATATGATAACTAATTACAAAACAGGTGGAATTACAATAAATAATGAAGTTACCACATTACCAGTAGGAAATGGATTAGCCTCAAGTGCTAGTTTTTCATTATTATGCGTTAAAGCATATAACATGCTTTATGAACTTAACTTATCTGTTGAAAAACAAGTTTCAATCGCTTTTTATTGTGAATTACAAACTGGTTCAAATTGTGGAAAAATGGATTTTGCAAGTGCTTATGATTATCCGTTATTATTAACTACTTTTAAAAATGAAAATGTAACATTTTCAAAAATAAGGTATCCAAAACCTATTTACTTAGTTCTAGTTGATTTATTAGGAGAGAAAAACACAAAAG